>SVGF01000120.1 GCA_015056475.1 Clostridiales bacterium | reverse complement strand
TTGTGTGGTAACTACATTTTACACCATAGACGGCATGAAGTCTATACCTTTTTAAAATATTTTTTCGATTTATTAGAGTGTTGCACTTCGTATTATAACATACCGAGCTCCCTCCCGGAGGGAGCCTTTGTTTTGTACGCCCCGAAAGTCCGTCTTCTTTTCCTGACAAGCACTGCTTTTGTGGACACAAAAGCAAAGCCCCGCGCGAGGCGGGGCGAGGTTTATTCGAAACATTCAGCATAATTAGTATCTGCTTTTATACGCTCCTTGAATTCTTCGGGAAGAACTTCTATCCATCCTTTCCAAAACGTTGCGGAAGTTGACAGGAAGTTTTCGCTTGGGAATGTTACCTTTGATACAAGCGGCGAGGTATATTGATATTCACCTGTGCACCGAATGGAATCATAAAGCCTTTTATGCTCAAATCCTTTTTTGAAGTGTTCTAAAGCTTTTTCTGCACCTTCACCAAATCGCGCTTCATAAAGCGCGGCGTGAAGATATAATTCGCAGATATGATAATGCCCAACACCGCACCGACCATCGCTGAAAACCGTTTCATAAAGATGCGCAAGTTCTATCATTAGAGCAACGCTTTCTTTTTTAGTGAAAACCGAAACTTTCGTACATACGGAATTCACTATAACTGTTTTTAACGCAACCAATACATCGATAATCGCTTCTCCTTGATATTTATCTCTTGACTCTCCCTCATTAGCTAATGACAATAGCACCTCTCTACTCATAAGAAGGCTGTTTTGCTTTGAAGCAAGTGTCGTAGCTTTATCGAAACAACCCATTTTTGCATAGTAAAGCACCATACGCTGAGTCAACACGTCCCTATCTTCGGCACTTATATCCAACGTTAATGCCTTTTCAAATGCTCTCAGTGCTTCTTGCCAATATATATTTTGAGAGTTATATTCCGTGTCTTCAAAAGTATAATCGGAGCCGTCCTTTGTATAACTTCTTGCACCGTGTTTTTTCCATCCGTGCTGATCCAAAGCAAACCCTAAATTCATATACACCTTCGGCTCCGAAGGAAACTCCTCTGCGGCTGTACGAAGCATCTCTACACACTCTGTCATATCGCCGTTTTCAACGATTGCTTTTTCTGCTTTTTCTAATATTCGTTTTAGCTTTTCTTCTCTGTCTTTGCTGTAACCAAAAAGCTCATCAATGCTTATGTTGAAATAGTTGGCAATGGCAGGTATCAGCTCCATATCGGGATAACCGCCGTTTGCTTCCCAACGCGAAACCGCCTGAGGGCTGACGCCAAGCGCATTAGCTAGATCCTCTTGTTTTCTGCCATCACGCAGGCGTAATTGTTTTATCTTTTCGCCTATTTTAATATTCATACTCTGACCTCCAGTTATTGATATCACCGGTGTGATTATATTTTATCATATAAGGGTGCAATAGTCAATTATCAATTCGTTGTTTAGCAATCAATTATTACTTGGTTTTTGAAATAAAAAAAGACATGCTCAAGACTGAACATGTCTTTTCAAATGTACCTGCTTTATCGCAGGTGCGCCAAATGCCTCCCTTTGATTTTGTCTTGAATATATTGGTACACTAACATAAATTATTTGTGTCAACGGGCTAAACAATAAAAAATTATCGTGTTACAATAAATTTTTATTGACAAACAAGAAATTCTGTGTTATACTAATTACAGTAATTACAAATAGGTGTAAAGAGGTGTATTTTTGTGAATAGATCGGTATCTATAATAATACGAGTTGTACTCATAATAATGTCGCTTGCAAGCTTGTTTTTAGCGGCAAGCTGGGTTCCCGAAGCAATAGAGTATTTAGCGAGTGTATCGGATTCTTTTGCTTTGAAGGTAATTGCATACGTGCTTTCATCGTTAATATTGGTGGTTTCGTTTGTGATATATTTGTTTGCGTTCAAATTTCCTGCGGCGGTGGAGAACGATACTATCTTTACCAATTATACAGCGGCACTTGTAAAAAGTATAGCTGTGTTGGTGCTTGTGGATTGTGTGCTTCTTGCGGTGGGGGTAACGGTTTTGTTCGCATTTGGTGAAAAATTACTTGCACCGTTATTTCTGTTTTTTGACGTTGTTGGGTTTGCGGTTTCGGCGGTATTTTTTATACTTTCAAAATACATTAAGGATGCCGCCAAGCTTAAGGAGGAGGTTGAACACACGCTATGATAGTAATTAATATAGACGTAATGTTAGCCAAAAGAAAAATGAACGTCAGTGAGCTTGCTGACAAGGTCGGTTTTACTATGGCAAACGTGTCGCTCCTAAAAAACGGAAAGATAAAAGCCTTAAAGATATCAACGCTCAACAAGCTCTGCACCGTATTGGATTGTCAGCCGGGCGACCTGCTTGAATACGTGCCGGGAGAGGATAATGAAGATGAATGACCGCTATGACGTTGTGATAATAGGTGCAGGCCCTGCGGGCTCAATGCTTGCAGCTCAGCTTGCTGATAAAGCACCGCATTTGAGATTGGCTCTGATCGACGGCAATTCAAAGGAAAAACCGAAGGTATGCGGCGGATTGCTTTCGCCAAATGCTCAAAAGGTGTTTTCACGGCTTGGAATTACGTTGCCCACTCAAATACTGTCCGATCCGCAGATATTTGACGTTGCCACGATTGATCTTTGCACAGGACTAAAAAGAAATTATCAAAGGCATTATCTTAATATGGACAGATACGCTTTTGACAGATGGCTGGTATCAAGAGTCCCCGAAGCTGTGGATATTTTTGAAGCTCATTGCATGAAAATAACCCAAAACAGCGATAGTTTTTTGATAGAGCTTTTAACTGCAGACGGTACTAAAACTATCACAGCAAACAATATCGTTGGTGCGGACGGCGCAAATTCAATAGTAAGACGTACGTTTTTTGATAAGAAGATCAAAAAATACGTTGCCATTCAACAGCATTTTGAGTGCAACAACGCCTCGTTACCGCCATATTCCTGCATATTCGATCCTGTGACGAGCAAAAGCTGTTCATGGACCATTCTGAAAAACGATACTGCCATATTTGGGGGCGCGTTTGATAAGAAAAATTGCAGAGAAGCCTTTGAAAAGCAAAAAAACAGGTTTGAGGAGTTTACGGGGGTAGAGCTCGGCACACCCATAAGGACCGAGGCTTGCCTTGTAACTTCTCCACAGAAAATGAGTGATTTTGTGTTGGGAAAGGATAATATATTCCTTGTAGGAGAAGCCGCAGGATTTATATCGGCAAGCTCGTTTGAGGGGATAGGGAATGCAATACTCAGCGCAAAGCTTTTAGCTGATTCTTTTGCAAAGAGTAATCAGCCAAAGGAGATACAAAAGGCTTATCGCAAAGCGACTGTACGCTTAAGATCAAAGCTTTTGGGTAAGATATTCAAGAAGCACGTGTTGTGCTCACCGTTTCTTCGCTTGTTGATAATGAAAAGCGGAATAAAGAGTATCAAGAAATTTGTTTGAGAATAATTAAAAAAGCGACCTTTGATATGGGCACGCGTGATAACGAAGTATTTCTTGAAGTTGTCGATGCGTGCCCATAATGAATTGCCCTTGCAGGCATGAATTGGCTTGCGCCATGAATTGAACTTCGTTCATGAATTGCCTTCGGCATGATAAAGCATAGCAATTCAATTCATGAAAACAAAGTTTTCAAATCATGAAGACGATAGGCTTCTATTCATGACGCAATGCGTCAATTCATTGCGGTCGGGAGAAAACTTGTGAAAGCCAACACAAAAGCACTTATGACATACGATTTTTCGTTATCATAAGTGCTTTTTCTAATACTTCGTTATAGGGTTTACCCATATGATCAAGGTCGCTTTGGTTTTATGACTTAAACGTGATTTGGCGTGCTTATTGTTGTTGGGCTTAAAACAGATCCGTCGAAAGATATCTGTCACCTGTGTCGGGCAAAAGCACAACTATCAGCTTGCCTTCGTTTTCTTTTCTTTTTGCTATCTCGCTTGCCGCCCACAGTGCTGCACCCGATGATATTCCGACTAAAATACCCTCGCAACGTGCCACCTGTCTTGCGCATTCGTATGCATCCTCATCCGTTACGGTGATTATCTCGTCACAAACGGATAAGTTCATTGTCTGCGGCAAAAATCCTGCGCCGATGCCCTGTATTTTGTGTGCGCCCGCAATGCCTTTTGTGAGGAATGGGGAAGATGCGGGCTCTGCGGCTATTATCTTTATGTCGGGATTCATTTCTTTTAGGTATTCGCCCGTGCCCGATACTGTGCCGCCCGTGCCTGCACCTGCAACGAATATATCAATTTTACCGTCGGTATCCTGCCAGATCTCGGGGCCGGTGGTTTTTTTATGCGCTAACGGGTTGGCAGGATTTGTGAATTGCCCTGCGATTATTGAGTTTGGTATTTCTTTTACAAGTTCCTCGGCTTTTGCGATAGCGCCCGTCATTCCGAGTGCACCGGGAGTGAGCACCAATTCAGCACCGTAAGCCTTCATCAACTTCTGGCGTTCAACTGACATTGAATCGGGCATAACGATCAGTGCCTTGTAGCCCTTTGCCGCAGCCATTGCCGCAAGACCTATGCCTGTATTGCCCGAGGTTGGCTCGATTATTGTTGCACCCGGCTTTAGGGTTCCGTCTGCTTCTGCCTGCAGTATCATTTCGCGCGCAATTCTGTCCTTTACAGAGCCTGCGGGGTTCAGGAATTCAAGCTTTGCAACTAATCCGGCATTGATATTGTTTGCTTTGGCGAAGTTTTTAAGCTCAAGAAGCGGTGTGTTGCCGACGAGGTCGGCGATTGAATTGTATATCATGGGGATCTCCTTTATTTGTGCTTTGTAGGTTAATTTTTGTAGGTTAATTATAGCATAAGAGAATTGAAATGTAAAGAGATAAAAAGAAACCGCAACCCAGGATTGCTCCGAGATTGCGGAATTTACTCTTTATGAGATTAAAGTATCAAGGATTACTCGATGATGCTTACAACAACGCCGGAACCAACTGTTCTGCCGCCTTCACGAATAGCGAAACGGAGACCTTCTTCGATAGCGATGTTTGTGATGAGCTCAACTGTCATAACAACGTTGTCACCGGGTGTTACCATGTCAACGCCCTCGGGGAGGTTGATAACGCCTGTAACGTCTGTTGTTCTGAAGTAGAACTGAGGTCTGTAACCTGCAAGGAAGGGCTTGTGACGGCCACCTTCGTCAGCCTTCAATACGTATACGTTAGCTGTGAACTTTGTGTGGGGA
>SVGF01000006.1 GCA_015056475.1 Clostridiales bacterium | reverse complement strand
GCTTTTAACCGTTTGCTTTTGGTTTTCTTGTTGTTGTCTTTTTTGGTGTTGCAGGTTTTTGCGGAGCAGGCTCCTCAACTACCTCAGCAACTGCCTTCTTTTTGTTGAGCCTTGACGCGCTCAGCTCAACCAATCTTATTGTTTCCTCGTGCGGATTAGCTATCACGTTTGCTGACTTTACACCGCCAATGCAGTTTTCCCTTGCAGCTTCAACAGCTTCTCTCACGTCCGAAACGCTTCCTTCAATGATCATTGTGACCAATCGGCCGCCGAGCTTTCGCTCCCATGTCACAAGATTGACGCTTGCAGTCTTGCACATGATATCAAGAGCGTCAACTGCGGCAACCACACCGGACACTTCTACAAAACCGAGAGATCTCATATTGACCTTGTCGCTTTATCAGATCTTGGGAAGGATCTTCTCAACGTCTGCATGGGGTCTGGGAATTACGTGTGTTGCAATAACCTCGCCGAGTCTGGACGCTGCAGCGGAACCGCTCTCAACTGCAGACTTAACTGCACCAACGTCACCTCTTACCATTACAGATACAAGACCTGAACCGATCTTCTCTGTGCCGATGAGTACTACCTCAGCAGACTTAACCATTGCATCTGCAGCCTCGATAGCTGCTACCAAGCCTCTTGTTTCTATCATTCCGAGTGCTTCCTGTGCCATAAAATTTTCCTCCGTTTATAATAATTCTTTTTATTGCTTATTTTTTATCAAAGGCGTTCAGCTTCATCATTTTGTCTGCGCCTTCGGTAACGTTAGCGATTATGTGCTTTGACACAACGCCCGTTAATCTGTTTGCTTCTGCCTCTGCCGCTTCTACAGCCGCGGTTACGTTTTCCACGCTGCCTCTGAACTTGATGAGCACTATCAACGGTACTTCAAGCTTATCAGCATTACCCGGCTTATTCTTGTCAAAGGTTTCAACCGTTACGTTTGCCGCCTTACATCCCGCGTCGCACGCCGCGAATGCAGCAACAAGTCCGTAAACCTCTATCAATCCCGCTGCCTGATTGCTCATTTGGCGTTACCGATCACTTATTTACTATTGCGATCTTCAGACCCTCCATGCGCAAATTCGTCTGAAGCGCTTCATTGATATCCTTAAGCTCAAACTTGTGAGTAATAAGCTTGTTCATAGGCAAGCCGATAGCCTTTGCTCTCTTAAGGAAGTCAAACGTTGTAGCATAGTCACGCAATGTGTATACCCATGAACCAACCGTTGTGATCTCCTTTGAGCAGATGTCAAAGTGGGGGTTGATCGTTGCATCACCACCGTTGATAAAGAAGCCAAGCTCGCAAAGTCCGCCGCCGTTACGAATGAACTTATAGATGTTGGCATGAGCAACGGGTGAGCCTGTGCACTGGAATGCAAAGTCAGCATAATATCCGCCGAATGCATCCTTAACTGCTTCAGCCAAAGCCTCAACGCCCTGAATATTCTTAAAGTTAACAGAATTCTCAGCGCCCATTTCCTTAGCAAATGCAAGACGCTTTTCATTACCGTCAACCGCAACTATGTTCTCAATACCCATTGTTCTCAAAACTGCAATACAGATAAGACCGATGGGACCGCAACCCTGAACAACTACCTTTGAGTTGAATCTCAAAATACCCGTTGTCTTTGCTCTTTCAACAGCATGAATAAGAACCGCACAAGGTTCAATAAGAATTCTGCTGTCAAGGTCAAGGTCGCTTACGTTGAATATCGATGAGCCCTTGCGAACTACGATATAGTCTGCAAACCAACCGTTCAAGTGAACGTCGTCATCGGGCAACAAGCCGTAAACGTCTGCACCGCCAACGTTCTGCTTATTGAGGTCGAACATTGTGATGTCGGGATTATCCTTGAATATCATGCAAGTAACGACCTTATCACCAACAGCCAAGGGCTTGCCTGCGCTGTCCTTTGTGACGTTCTTGCCCATCTTTACAATTTCGCCCGTACCTTCGTGGCCAAGCGCTACGGGAATAAGACCAAAGGGATCTCTCTTGAATTCGTGAGCGTCCGTACCGCACACGCCGCAGCCTTCAACCTTAACGAGGATATCATCATCACCAAGCTCGGGGATGGGATATTCCTTAACGTCGAAGTTTTCAAGCTTAGTAAGCATAGCCACTCTTGATGTCTTGGGAACTGCACCGCCTGCCTTTGCACTTGCTTGAGGAGCAGAAGCTGTAGCACCGTTCATATTAGCAATGACCTGCTTTACTATTTCTTCTATTTTGTTTGCTTCAATATTAGCCATTGTTATTTCCTTTCAAAGATTATTCGCCGGTTTTTACAAGCTCGGCAAATATCTCTTTTGCACAATCTCCCAGATACGTATCCTGTTCAGCAGTTCCACCGCTTACTCCGCAACCGCCGATTATCTCGCCGTCGGATTCAAGCGGAACACCGCCACCGAATATCACTATCCTGCCGTTGTTGGTATTCTGAATTCCGTAAAGAGGACCGTCCGGTCTTGCAAGCTTTGCAAGTGCGCTTGTAGGCATTTTTAACGCCACAGACGTAAACGCTTTATTCATTGCAATATCAAGGCTCGCGATGTATGCATTGTCCATACAATCAACCGTTATAACGTTTCCACCGCCGTCTGCAACAGCCACCACGGCGTTAACGCCGATCTCCTTTGCCTTAAGCTTGACCTTTTCAACCAAGCGTCTTGCAAGGGCAAGGTTCATCTTTACCTTTTTTGTTGCAGGCTGGTTTGATACCGCCTCGCTCTTTACTTCGTTTACTACCTTTTCCACGAGTTTGTTTATATCATAACTCATGTTATTCACCAACTTAAATTACTTGTTGAGCTGAGCAAGAACCTTCTTTGTGATCTCAGCGATCAAAGCGGAGTCATCTGCAGAAGCACAAGCCTTCTTGTCGTGCATACCGCATGTGTGACAGTTGGGCTTACCGGCCTTGAGGTTGGGGCAAACGTCAGCAGGATGCTTACCCTTCATACCAAACTGTCTTCTGATCTCAAACAAGCCCTTAACCTGCTCCTCGTCGAGCTGCTTGGGTCCGCCGAGAACCTTTGACTGGTAAAGGAGCTGAGCATAGAACTCAAGAGATTCCATCTTGTGGTATGCTGCAAGGAGAGAATCAGAGTAAGCCAAAGCACCGTGGTTCTCAAGAAGCACTGCATCAAAGTACTGGAGGTACTTAGAAACTGCATCCGGAATTTCCTCTGTGGAGGGTGTGCCGTACTCAGCTATCGGTACGCAACCAAGAGCGATTACTGCTTCGGGCATGATGGGCTCTGTGAGCGGAATGCCTGCAATAGCAAAGCTTGTTGCATACATGGGGTGAGCGTGAACGACTGACTTAACGTCGGGTCTTTCCTTATACACTCTCATGTGCATCTTGATCTCGGATGAGGGCTTAAAGCCTTCGTAAGCCTGAATTACCTTACCGTCTGCATCCACCTTACAAATATATTCGGGAGTCATAAAGCCCTTTGAAACACCTGTGGGAGTGCAAAGGAATTCGTTATCGTTGAGCTTTACGGAAATGTTACCGTCATTTGCGGCAACCATGCCTCTGTCGTAAATACGCTTGCCGATGTCGCAGATCTGTTTTTTGATTTCATATTCTGAAGCCATTTTTCTGTTCTCCTTTTTTAGAAAAATATTTTATCTTACTGTATTCTTGTCTGCCGAAAGACGCCAATCCTCCGACAGTATAATTTTATCACAATACCACATATTTGTCAATAGCAAACAACATAAAAATGTGGATATTTTTTGTTTTTTACCAAATTTTATTTGGATTGATGTGGTTTTTATCATTGGAGATACTCAAGTATCTCGTCTATGCCCTCATCATTGTAGCTGCTTGTAAAAAATACCCTCTCACAGCCGCAATTTTCAAGCCACAACTTTGCTTGCTTTTTGTCAGCAAGCTCATGATCGCATTTGGTCACTATTCCTATTACCGGGCGGGTAGCCATTCCAACAATATTCGGAGGAAATAAGCAATACGGCTCGGTCGCGGATATCACTATTCCAACCACGTCCGCCTCATAGGAATACACCGCCAAAGCACCGCCGAGCATTTTATCCTCTATGTACTCACCGGGAGTGTCTATTATAGACTCCGTAAAATCTACGTACTGAGTCTTAACGTAGTGCAACTCCTCCCTGCGAAGTGCCTGAATGAGAGTGCTCTTACCCGATTCGCTCCGTCCCATCAATATGAGTTTTTTCATTAAGTCTTTGTGACCTCGCAAACGGTAAATCCAAGCTTTTGCTTTGCATACTCACCAACGGAGTTAACTGCCTCCTCAACCTGGGACACAGAGCCCGTAATAATAAGCGTGCCGCTGAATCTGTCCACAAAGCCAAGCTCAGCACCCGAGGATTTCATTGCAATGTCCGCCGCGATGATAGCATACTCAGCGGGCGACATCGTCACCACGCCTATCGCTGAGTGGGAATAGTCAATATCCGGATTAAGTCCAAGCTTGCGGTAGAGTATCGGGTCCGGATTCGCTATCACGTGCGCAAGGGTTATCTGTTTACCGGGGACTATCTCCTGGATTATCCTTTGCTTGTTGTCGTTATTATAAAATTCCATAATTACCTTTCATTATCGGCTCAACCGCCTATCAGAACCGTCATCCCTGCGGATTCGGCAGCCTTTTTGAGCTGCTCCATTTTCTCCTTTGATGGGGATGGTACGTCACCCATAAGGTATTCCCTGCCAAGTCCGATGTACTTATCATATCCAAGCCTGTGATACGGCAAAAGATGCATTTCCTTAACCGTTCCGAGCGACTTTGTAAATTTAGCGATATCGTATATCTCCTGCTCCGTATCGTTAAACGTCGGAATAGTGGGAACTCTTATTATAAGCTCCTTGCAATCGTTTGCAAGCCTTTTTGCGTTTTCGAGTATTCTTTCGTTAGGCTGATTTGTAAACTCAAGATGCTTTGAGCTGTTTGTGTGCTTTATATCCATAAGGCATACGTCAAGATACGGCAATATCCTTTGGATAACGGAATAATCCGTAGCCGCAGTCGTTTCTATTGCGGTATTGAGCCCGTTTTCCTTGCAAGCATGCAATAGTGCCTCTGTAAAGTCCGGCTGACACAAGCATTCACCGCCCGAAAGAGTAACACCGCCACCGCTTCTGCGGTAATACGGCATATCCTTCAAGGCTATTTCCATAAGCTCACCAACCGTAGCCTCGTAGCCTATCGTTTCCTGCTTTCCGTTACGGATCATTGTCTGCACTTCATATTTCTGGGATTCAGGATTACAGCACCACCTGCAACGAAGCAAACAGCCCTTCAGAAATATGATAGTTCTTATGCCCGGACCGTCATGCACCGAGAATTTCTGCACGTCAAATATCCTGCCCTTTGTGGAATAGAGTGCGTTTATATCCATTTTATCCCTTTCTTTTATTTCAGAATCCACCCTGCTCCGTTCTGTTTATGATGTCGTCCTGCAACGACTTTGACAAAGTGGTAAACAGCGCGCTGTAGCCCGCAACACGAACAACAAGGCTCTTATACTTTTCGGGGTGAGCCTGAGCGTCGCGCAATGTCTCTCTGCTTACAACGTTAAACTGCATATGCGAGCCCTTCTGATCAAAGTACGCTCTTATAAGAGCCACAAAGCTCTCTATACCCGATCTTCCCTCAAGCGCTGACGGATGGAATTTCATATTGAAAAGCGTACCGTTTGACGCAATTGAGTGGTCAAGCTTAGCAACTGAGTTAGCCGATGACGTAGGACCGTTTGTATCCCTGCCCGCGCTGGGTGAAACGCCGTCCGCAACGGGTGTTGCCGCATATCTGCCGTCGGGAGTTGCTCCCGTCTGCGCACCGAGAGGAACGTTTGCCGATACGGGATAAAGTCCCGCATGGAAAATACCGCCTCTGGGGTTCTTGAACGTTTCAAGGGGACGTGTGTACGTATAAGCAACGTCGCGAGCAAAAGCGTCAACCTCGGGAATATCGTTACCGAACTTATCCACCGCCTCAAGCATCTCGTGGATCTCCTCGTAACGCTTTTTCTTCATGGGTGAAACTGATGCAGTCTGCTTTACCTGCTCGTATATCTTTTGCACGTCGTAAGCTGTTACCTTTACGCCCTGCTTTGCAAGCTCAATCGCCGTCTGCTCCGTAACAGCCTTTATCTGCTCCTCATCAAGTGAGCTCTTACCAAAGTTTGCGGCAAGTGCATCCTTGAGCTCCTGCATTGTTATCTTCTTTTCTTCGTAAACGAGCTTCTTTATTGCGTACAGCGAATCCGCCATATTTGCAATACCAAAGCCCTGCGGACCTGTAAAATTATACACCGCGCCGCCCTGCTCGGGAGTTTTGCCCGTGCCTATGCAATCATAAACCATCGATGAAAGGTACGGCAATGGGCATCTTTCAGCATGCGCAACGTCAATAGCGTTGTCCGCATTAACAAGCAATGAAATACCGTAGTTCATCTGTGCCTTGTAAGCATCGTAGAACTCATCAAACGTCTTCATCTTTGTAACGTCGCCCGTCTTAACACCAACCTGAACGCCGTTATCAACGCCGTCGGAGAAAACAAGCTCCAAGGGTCTGCACATATTAAAGAATGCCGCATCGTGCCAGCCCCATGTCTTGCATGACTTTTGAGGCTCAACACAGCCAATGATATTGTAATCCCTTGCATCCTCCATGGTAAGACCACGGCTTAAGAGTGAGGGAATAATAACCTCGTCATTATAATAAGCAGGAAGACCAACGCCCGTGCGTGTAAGCTCTGCAGCTCTTACCAAGAACTCATGAGGAGTTTTGTTCCAAACTCTCACAGAGAATGACGGCTGGGGGAGCAATACGTGCAAGGTTGCTTCAATACACATAAACGAAAGATCGTTCGTAGCATCCTCGCCGTGAATATCCTGACCACCCGCAATAAGATTCTGGAAAAGGCTGTAGCCTGCAAAGCCCTCTGCAGATGCGGCGTCACGAACCTTGTTGAGATCGTTGAGCTTTACCCAGATACAATCCATAAGCTCCTGCGCAAATTCTCTTGTGATATTGCCCGCATCAATATCCGCCTTGTAATAGGGATACATATACTGGTCAAATCGTCCGGGAGAAATGGAGTGTCCGCTGGACTCCGTCTGCAAAAGCATCTGTACGAACCAGAACGACTGGCAAGCCTCCCAGAATGTCTTCGATCCGTTTTCAAGCGCGCCAACGCAGTTATTTGCAATATTGAGAAGCTCACGCTTTCTTTCTATATCTCTTTCTTTATCTGCCATTTCAAGTGCAAGCACAGCGTAACGCTTTGAATACGTAATAGCCGCCTCACAGCTCATCTCAACAGCATCAAGGAATGCGCTGCGAGTTACGTAATCGCCGTCACCAAAATTGAGCCCTGCTCTTGCAGCCCTTACTTCCTCAATAATACCCTTATAACCAACCGCAAGCACCTTTGCATAGTCAACAGTTACGTGGCCAACGCCGTTATAAAAGTAATTACCGGGGGTAAAGATATTATGGTCGATAGCAAGCCTTGCCTCGGGAGCCATGTAGGAATACGCAAGCTCTGAGGTAGTCTTACCCTTCCAATATTTATAAACCTCGTGGAGAGTCTTTTTTGTTTCGTCGGAAATATAGAACGGGTCTGCAGATCTTGTTTCTACCGTATCAAACTCCGCCTCAAGCCAATCAAATGAAAATTCAGGGAAAACCTGACAGCTTCTGGGTTGCTTGGTTGCACTGCCTACGATGAGCTCGTTATCCCTTATAGTTATCGGAATATTTTCAAGAATATGCTTGAACGCCTTTGCCCTTCTTGTAATTATAGGCTCACCCTCAGTTTCCATGTACGACTGAGTAAGAAGCACAGCTCTGTCCGCCTCAATCTGCGGGAGCTTTTCATAGAGTGCATCCTTTAACTTTTCTATTCTTTCTGACTTTTTTATATGTGATGAATCGAATCTTGCCATAACCTTCAATCCTTTCTTGTAAGTGAATACAACATCCCTATTGTTTCATATATAGTATAAAACAAAAACACGATTTTGTCAACACCAAATCAGTAAAAAACCACATTTTTTTGCTTGTTTTTGTGGATTTAATTAAAAAAAGCACCATAAAATCGTGCATAAAACAAAAAACGCATAAAGAATTCTCCTTATGCGCCAAAACAAACGTAATAAATTTAAGTATCAATCTTCAATATCCGTAAGCTTGGAAACAGTTGTACCGAGTACGTTAGCAATCTTAAACAAAGTCTTTAGCGATGGACAGAAAAAGCAATTCGGTGCTTCAAGCTGTGAAACGTACCCCGAAGACAGATCACACGCCTCTGCCAATTCTTCCTGTGTCATACCTTGAAGCTTTCTGTAATAAGCTATCTTCAAACCTATTTTTATAAGATTCATTTTGTATTGACTTTCTTCCATTTTGCCCTCTCCTACCATATTTCATATACTGAATATACATCTTGTCTTCAGTTATCGACAGAAATATTGTACCTTATTTACATTACTCTACATCTCACTATATCTTATGTACCACCGGCCATGCCGCATCTGCATAGAATCTGTGTCCGCCCTCTCCCGTCACAAGCGCGCAATTATCGGGCACTCCCGCAGCCTTATACAATCTCTTTGTTTCCTCGTACGTTTCTCTTACACCCTCATCGGGGAAAATATTATCATATCTGCCGTTTACTATTACCAATTTGCGCGGCGCAATAAGTCCTGTTATATCGCTCATATCAAAATATTTTGCAATACCCGGCACAAAATTGCAAACACAATGCTTTATTGCGGCAATAGAATGCTTGTAAGTACAAACAGCGCACGAAGGCATTGCAAGGCTAATTCTCTCGTCGATCGCCGCCGCGTAGAACGTTGCCGTGCCACCACCGGAATTGCCCATCAGCATAATTTTATCGGTATCAATAAAATCAAAATACTTAATAAGCGCATCAATAACGCACATCGTGTCAAGCACTCGCTCGCCGATCGTAGTCTTGCCCAGCATAATTGCGTTCATTGTTGAGATATGGCATTCGGGCGCACCCGATACAGCATTACCGCCGCATTCGCCAAAATTTCTCTGCTCGATCGCAACACCAATACAACCCTCTTTGAGCGTTCTTACAACAAAATCACGGTCACCCTCAGAAATGGACTTTTCATCCTTTGCAAATATCGGCTTACCAAGCGAAATATGCATACCCGTACTGTGTCCCTGCAAAGTAAGCATAACGGGCATTTTACCCTTTATATCATTTGGCACGCGCATAACAACGGGGAAAATATATCCCTCCTCGCTCTGCAACGTAAAGCGATACTCTGTGTATTCATCGGTTTTGACGTTATATTCAAGCGTGAATTTATCATCAGCAGCTTTTTTCATATTGTCAAAACCAAGAAGCTCACACAGCTTTGCTCGCGCTTTCTTTTGCCATTCGGCAAAATCCTCGCCATCCTTGTAACGCATTGACGGGGTTATATTCTTTATCAATTCAAGATTGAGATCCTTTGGCAATACTTCCATCATGATAAATTTCCTCTTATATTATGCACCACCGGCCATGCAGCATCTGCATAGAATCTGTGTCCGCCCTCTCCCGTCACAAGCGCGCAATTATCGGGCACTCCCGCAGCCTTATACAATCTCTTGGTTTCCTCGTAAGTTTCTCTTACACCCTTATCGGGGAAAATATTATCGTATCTGCCGTTTACCACCACCAATTTTCTGGGCGCAATAAGTCCGGTTATATCGCTCATATCAAAATATTTTGCAATGCCGGGCACAAAATTACAAACACAATGATGCATTGCCGCAATGGAGTGCTTGTAAGTACACACAGCACATATGGGCATTGCAAGGCTGATCCTCTCATCAACAGCCGCCGCATACAATGTTGCCGTGCCGCCGCCGGATTCTCCCATCAGCATAATATTGTCGGTATCAATAAAATCAAAATACTTTATAAGCGCATCAATAACACACATAACGTCAAGCACTCTCTCGCCAATGGTAGTCTTACCCAAAAGAATTGCGTTCATTGTGGAAATATGGCACTCGGGCTCGCCTGTTTGAGCATTGCCGCCGCACTCACCAAAGTTTCTTTGCTCAATAGCTACACCAATGCAGCCCTCTTTAAGCGCTCTTACCACAAAATCACTGTCACCCTCGGCAAGGAATCGTTCATCTTTTGCAAAAATAGGCTTACCAAAGGAATTGTGCATACCCGTGCTATGTCCCTGTAAAGCAAGCATAACGGGCATTTTGCCCTTTATATCACTCGGCACGCGCATAACCACGGGGAAAATATATCCCTCCTCGCTCTGCAACGTAAAGCGGCATTCCGTGTAATCTTCCGTTTGGATATTGTATTCAACCGTAAACTTATCATCCTCAGCCTTCTTTATGTTGTCAAATCCAAGAAGCTCGCATAGCTTTGCACGCGCATTCGCTTGCCATTGTGCAAAATCCTCACCGTCCTTGTATCGCATGGACGGGGTTATATTCTTTATTAACTCAAGGTTGTGGTCCTTCGGCAATATTTCCATCATAATGATGTTTCCTCCCGATCTTAAAATTTGTATTTGTTCGTTTATTATTTAATTTGAATAGTAAATTCAAGCCTATCAAAGCTTTTTATCCTTCAAAATTATACTCCGCATAGCCTCCACCGCGATCTTTATCGCCGCGCTCGTATCATGCGTCCTCTGCACGGGCATTCCACAGCCTGCCTGCTCTTGATTCCACACGCAATGGAAAAGTGCTCCCGACCTCAAATTTCTTACCGCGCTCACAATAAAAAGCGTTGAGCTTTCCATTTCCGAGGCAAGGCAACCGCCCCTCATCCATGCGCGCCATTTGTATGAAAGCTCGTCACTTGTCGGCATGCTTTCGGGCGAATGTTGTCCGTAAAAGCTGTCCTTTGACTGCACCACGCCAACGTGATATTTCTGTCCGAGCGATCTTGCCGCATTTGCAAGCTCCATGGTAATGCCAAAATCCGCCACAGCAGGAAATTCTATCGGCATATACTCCTTTGACGTGCCGTCAAGCCTTATTGCACCGCTTGCTATCACAACGTCACCCGGGTCAACGTCAAGTGCCATACCTCCGCAAGTGCCTATCCTTATGATCGTATCAACGCCAATATTGCTCAGCTCCTCAATGCATATCGCAGCGGACGGTCCTCCAATCCCCGTAGACACCACGAGCACCCTTTCACCCTCAAGGTATCCCTCAAAGGTGTTGTATTCTCTGTTATACTGTATCTGCCTTGGGGAATCAAGGTACCCCGCTATTTTCTCAACTCTGCCGGGATCTCCCGGTATCAATGCATACCTTGCACCCTGCTCCTTTGAAAGCTTTATGTGATATTGCAATTCATCGCTCATAATTATCTCCTTCATCAGTCAGATTTTCACTCGTAAAAGCCAACGGTAATAATTCTCCCAACGTCGTTTTGACATATCCGTCCTTTTTCGCAACAAACACAGCAAACTCAGGCCCGCAAAATTCCGCCATGACCTGCCTGCACACACCGCAAGGTACAAACGCATCAGCAACAACGCCGTTTTTCCCACCTGCAACAGCAATGGCATCAAATTCCGTTTCGCCCTCGCTTATCGCCTTGAATATTGCAACCCTCTCTGCACAGCAGGTCACTCCAAACGACGCATTTTCAACGTTACAACCTTCAAATACTATCCCACTTTTGGTTAAAAGCGCAGCACCCACCTTGCATTCAGAATACGGCGAATACGCCTTTTGCATAGCATTTGTCGCTATCTTTATCAAATCATCAGCTTCCATATATTTCATCCTTTAAGGATTCACCTTGGGTGTTTGTATCCACTCCAAGCAGATCGCAAACGGTCTTACCAACACAACCAAAGCCTTCCCTCGTTCCAATATCAACGGGCTTTATATCGCTTGTGTATATCAACAACGGCACAAATTCTCTCGTGTGATCGGTCGTTTTTGTGTAACCGGGGTCACAGCCGTGATCAGCAGTTATCATAACAACGTCTTCAGATCCCATCTTACAAATAAATCCGCCGAGCCACTCGTCAAATTCGGATATAGCCCTTGCATACCCGTCAACGTCGCGTCTGTGACCGTAAACCATATCAAAATCCACCAGATTCACAAAGCACAATCCGTTGAATTCAGTTTTTGCTATCTGCAAAACGGTCTCCATACCGTTTTTATTGGAGCTTGTTGCATAATGCTTGGTTACGCCCCTGCCGCAAAAAATATCGTTGATCTTACCAACCGATATAACGTCAAGCCCCGCCAAAGATAATTCCTCAAGCACCGTCTTTTCGGGCGGCTCAAGCGAATAATCGTGTCTTCCCGAGGTCCTGTAATATTTTCCGCTTTCACCCGCAAAGGGTCTTGCTATTACTCTGCCTACCCCGTGCTTGCCTTGTAAAATATTTCTCGCAATACGGCAATATTCGTAAAGCTTCTCCAACGGAACAACGTCCTCGTGCGCCGCTATCTGAAAAACGCTGTCTGCTGACGTATAAACTATCAGCTCACCCGTTTTTACGTGCTCGTTGCCGTAATCTTCAATAACCTTCGTTCCCGAATACGGCTTGTTGCAAAGCACACCGCGTCCGGTCTTCAAAGAGAATTCGTTTATCACGTCTTCGGGGAATCCGTCAGGATACGTCGGCAACGGCTCGTTTGATACGATTCCCGCTATCTCCCAATGCCCTATCGTGGTGTCCTTGCCCTTTGAAAGCTCTTTCAACCTTGCGTGCGCGGCGATAGGCTCTTGCTTTTTGCCAACCTCAACGCCGTCAATATTGAATAAGCCCATTTTTGCAAGGTTTGGCGCACAAAAATATTTTGAAGCGTAAACAGAAGCTAAAGTATTTGCCCCCGCATCGCCAAAATCAGCAGAGTCCTCACAGGCACCAATACCAAAGCTGTCAAGAATTATCAGAAAAACTCTCTTTATCATAATATATCAATCCCTTGGGGTAAGCATCGGCAAGTTATCAAGCTCAACAGCAGTTTCAAGCGCAAGCTCCATCATCTGTGTAAACGTCTTTTCTCTGTCTTCTGCCGAAAGTCCCTCGTAAGGCGGATAAACCGTGTCCGAAACAGTGCATATCGCAAGTGCTCTCATTCCAAGGCGCATTGCGGTCCAATAAAGTGCCGCAGCCTCCATCTCAACCGCAAGACAACCCATTTTCTGCCACGTTACCGCACCGTAAACGTCATCATAGAACGTATCTGCAGAGAACAAGCTACCTACACGAGTGTTGATATTAAGCCTATCCGCATTTGCCTTTGCAGCCGCAAGCATTGCATAGTCGCATATCGGGCAAACCGTGCCGGGCATATCGTACTGCGCTGCAAAGTTTGAATTTGTGCAAGCACCCATTCCTATTACTATATCGCGAAGCTTTACGTCAGTATTGATAGCTCCCGCGCTGCCTATTCTCATAATATTCTGTACACCAAAATACTTGTAAAGTTCCCAGCTGTAAATACCCATGGACGGCATACCCATACCGCTTGCCATTACCGAAACCTTTGTACCCTTGTAAAAGCCCGTATATCCGTTTACGCCTCTTACGTTATTTACGAGCACGGGATCATCAAAATAATTCTCAGCAATAAATTTTGCTCTCAACGGATCGCCCGGCATAAGCACAGTCTTGCCAAAGCCAAGTTCCTCATTCAAAAGATTTATATGCGGTGTTTTCTTGCTCATAATAATTACCTCTTTTTATTTTATTGTATGCAAACCTTTGCTTATATATTTATTTTATCACAAACAATGGATAATATCAAGTAAAAAACAAAAGACATCCGTTATTTTCAGATGCCTTTTGTAGCCTTTATTCTTCCGATTTAACCTTTTTTCTCGTGACAAAATACTTAATTGCCCACACCAGCCAGCCTACTGCGCTTCCTGCCAGACACATGACTGAAACTATCATATACATAGAATTAAAAAAGCGCATCCAAACGTCTTCTTCCTGATACGTATAGATCACCGTAACAACCGTGCTCACCAGCAATATTGCCGTTGGCAGCAGTCTTATCCATATTTTCTTTACCTTAAAGCAAAGCAATAGCTGTACCGCCAAAATCGCAATAAACAGTATTGCAAAACTGTATCTTGGGTCCCATCCGTTACCCATAAAGCTTTCCTTCTTATCTTTTTATATTTTTCAGTCCACCAAAAACAGCAGCTGATTATTTTTGCACTTATCACCAAGATAGTCCACTATCTTCTCATCGTAGACCTGTCGCTCGTGCACCTTTGACTGCTCCAGAATACCGAATGAGTCGCCATCTCTGCCAATAATTATGTTGTTTTCAAATATCGGCAAGCAATCTCCCACGTCAAATCCGGGCTCAACAGGATGAACGTGAATGAGCATATTCTTTGACTGGCACATAATATTGTTTCTTATAACAAAATCCCTCAAAACGCAATGCGCGCTCCAGCTCTTTATGTGTGCCGCCTCAGTTCTGTCGGGGCGCTGATAGCTAAAGCCCTCGCCAGCATCAAAAAACAGATTATCACTTATCTCAAAGCCGTAAATACCGCTGGGGTTGCCCTCCCATACTCCGTGCATAAAATATTCCACGGGATAATTTGCGCACTCAACCACGTTATTGCTGAACTTTATGTTCTTCATATAGCAAGCATAACCCTCGGGTGCTTCTTCCTGCTTCGGCATTACAAATTGCGGAGTCATTGCCGCGTCGTAGATCTGGTAAAAGCTGCAGTTTTCAACCGTAAATCTATCGCAATTCTCCCAAATCTCTACCGCGTTACCGTATCTTGTGGATCCACCCTGAATAGATCCGCCTATCCACTCAAACTCACAGTTTTTTACGCAGAGTCCATACGAATTAAAAAGCCCTATTGCATGTGAACCGCAATACTTAAGGCAAAGATTATCCACCGTAACGTCATAAAGCTTACCTCTGCAGCTGAAAATATGCCCCTTAGTATTGAATTCTATGGAATCAAATCTCTCACCGGGGTTCTTTTCACTGTAAAGGTATAATCTATTCTCCTCATGCGCGTGGTAGAACACAAGATCTTCACTTATGTCCTCAATACCGCTGAAAGGCTGCCTCGTTGTCCTGTTCGAAGCAACTCCATCCTTGTTAACGTATGGCAACACCTTCACCGCGCAAGCCTCACCGTCATTGAACACAAGCGTACCAATATCCTCATTCTCTATCTCGTAATACCACACGTTTTCAACTCTTGACTTATGCCATTTTTCAGGCTCAGCACCGTTTTCGGGTGATGCATAAAGCTTTGGCTTGTCACCTTCGCCGTATGCAGTATACGTAACTCCGTTCTGAAGAATGAAATTTCCTCTGTATATGCCGCCTCTTTCAAAGCAAACGTAACTTCCCTCCTCAAGTGTAACATCATTGATCCTCGAAGGTGTTTTCCATGGGCTTTCGGGTGAAGTGCCCGAATTTGCGTCATCGCCGTCGGGAGAAACGTAATATACTACCGCACCCTCAGCAATATCCATATTCGGTGTGCTTCTTATCTGAGCCACCCTCTCATCAAGCACGTTATTTTTTATGACCTCCAATTGCATTGCATCAACGTAGCCTATTTTATTATCCATAATTGCACCTCCAAAACATGCATGGTTTTATTTGATTATACATTATTGACACAAATTTGTCAATAAAATATTCAAAAAAATCAACATACTTATTGAAAATTCTTTCGTAATATGGTACAATACTGCTGTGATACAGATTTGTATCCTATTAAAATCTTGTAAGAGGAATACCTATGGAAAAATGGATAAAGCAATTTGAAGATCCTTCAGTTGAATACAGACCCCATCCTTTTTGGTCATGGAATGATAAGCTCGAAGAAGACGAATTGAGAGAACAAATAAGACTTATGGCTCAAACAGGTCACGGCGGTTTCTATATGCACGCAAGAGACGGCATTGAAACGCCATATCTTGGTGATGAATGGTTTAAGCTCGTAACCGCTTGTATGGATGAAGCCGAAAAGAACGGCATCGAAGCTTGGTGTTACGACGAAAACGGCTGGCCCTCAGGCTCAGCAGGCGGTGTTATCCCCAGAATGCGCCCCGAAAACCCTCAGCATATACTCCGTTGTCTTCCCCTCGAAAAGAAAGACAGTACAAAAGGCAATATACTTGCCTTCTACGGTGTAAATGCCGACCTTACTTATAACAGAATTCTTGCCGATACTGTTGACGATGCTTTTGCTGCCCTTGCTGACGGGCAAAAGCTCTACTATGCAACAGAAATTCCGGACGAAGGTTACATCGACGTACTCAACTCTGCCGTTGTAAAAGATTTTATTGATTACACCCACGAACAGTACGAGGAAACCAATCCAGGTGCATTCAAAAGCGGCAAGCTTGCAGGATTCTTTACAGATGAGCCCCAATACACGCTTTGCAAAACTCCCTGGACGACAGTTGCACCCGAGGAATTCAGCAAAAGGTACGGCTACGATATAAAGGACCATATCGTTGCGCTCTTCCTTGAAACACCCAACAAGGAAGCTATCCGTTTTGACTATTGGAAGATGGTTGCTGACCTTTTCTGTAACTCTTTTATGAAGCAGATATATGACTGGTGTGAGGATCACGGCACACAGCTTACGGGCCACGTTATGATGGAGGACAACCTCCTCTGCCAGATCCACTGCACAGCAGGTGCAATGCCCCTTTACGAGCATATGCACATACCGGGTGTTGACTGGCTCGGAAACGGCTCACCCGATACAAAGATCGATCACAGACAGGGTGTTCCCGTAGTTCCGCTCCAGGTTGGCTCAGTTGCAGCACAGCTCGGACAAAAGCACGTGCTTACAGAGTCATTCGCCATGAGTGGATGGGATGCTTCATTTGCTGATTTCAGACATATTCTTGATTGGCAGTTCTTGAGCGGCGTAAACTACACTTGCCAGCACCTTGCAGGCTACTCCATGAGAGGCAGAAGAAAGAACGATTACCCCTGCTGTATGTTCTATCAGTCCCCCTTCTGGAAGGATTATAAGATCTTCAATGACACCATCTCAAGATTGGGTAAGATCCTTGCCGATTCCAACAACACTACCGAGACCTTGATGATCCATCCGATGCATTCGCTTTGGATAAAATATACTAACGACGATCTTTGCGCCGAGGAAGCGTTTGACGCCGAATTCCTTGAAACGTCAACAAAGCTTTATGAATACCATATTCCTTATCATTACGGTGATGAAACACTCATAGCCAAGTACGGCAAAGTAGAAAACGGTAAATTCATAATCGGTAACTGTACGTATAATACAGTCCTCATTCCGTGGATGTATGGACTTGACAGCAATACGTTCAAGCTTCTCAATGAGTTCGTTGATCAGGGCGGCAGACTTGCACTCATCAGTGATAAGGGCAAAACACCCGAATTCATCGACGGCAGATATGCTAAACAAGCCATCGACGAGCTTATGGCAAAAACCATCAAGGCTGATATTTTTGATGACGAAGCCTTCCTCACTTTTATACATCACAACAAGCTCGATAAGATCCTTATCAAGGATAACAACGGCAGATGCGGCCATATTCATTATAATTGCAGATCCTTTGACGATGGCAAGAAGGTTTACTTCTTCGTTAATATGGATAAAAACTCAGCTCATAAGGTTAAGATCGTTCTTGACGAGCCCAATGCTGTTGAGCTTTTGCTTGACACAATGAAGTTTGTTTCACATCCCACAGTAAGACGTGACGGCAAGCTTGAGATCGAAGTATGGTTTGAGCCCATTGAGTCACACTTGTTCATCACAAGCAACGAAGCTGTAGCAGCTCCCCTCGCTACAAGATATCACAATGCATTTAACGTACCTCTCAGTCGCAACTGGACACTTTCTTCACGCAGTGACAAGAATTCACTTCTCTTGGAGTATTGCTCTGTGCTTAATGATGATGGCACTTGGTTCGATAGATGCCATACTATGAACGCAGCACACTTTGCCACTTCCCCTGCTGTAAGAAAGACCGCTCCCGCATTGAAGTATTCAATTAACATTGCTCAGGGCACAAAACTTGACGAGCTTTGTGACGTACGCTTTGTTTCAGAATTCAAGCTCCCCGTAACAGTCAGCATCAACGGTACAAAGGTTGAGCATATCGAGGGTGAATGGTGGTTTGATCATAACTTTAAGGTTTATGCCATCGGCGAATACTTAAAGGAAGGTACAAACGATATCATCGTTACAGGCTTCTGCAACAGCAAAGATGCTGACGGTGGCAAAACTTACTGGAACAGAGCTGAATTCGGTAATATGTACCTCACAGGTAGCTTCGGTGTTTATTTCGACTCACCCCTTGTTGAGGCTCATGCCAGAACAGTCTTTACCGAGGGTAATTTCTACCTCACCAACAGACCTACAAAGCTCGACGGTGGCGAGCTCGTTCATCAGGGTCACCCATTCTTTGCCGGCACAGCAATATTTGAGCAAGAGGTTGAGATAGAGCATATTGATATAGAGCGCCACGTTGATATCGGTGGATTGCCCTACGGCGCATATGCTTTTGTTACCGTTAACGGCAACAGAAGTGATATCATTGCATGGAACAACTGGAAGGTTGACGTTACACCATATTTGGTTAAGGGTAAAAACACCATTGAGGTCGAGGTATGTGTAGGTAACCGTAATCTTATCGGTCCCCATCATTATACGCCTCTTTTCTGTCAGCCCGGTGCAGGCCCCAGCGACTTCTACCCTTACGATAGACAGTACTGGAAAGAAAGATATTGCTTTGTACGAGCAGGTATACAAGACTAATTTATTGCGACAAGGTCACAACGGCCTTGTCGCTCCTTATAAGGAGAACATATGACTGATTACATTATAGAAAAAGGTAAACTCCCACAAAACATGAAGCTTTACGGAGTTGATGAAAATTTTTACAGAATGCCAAAAAGCGTTGCCGAAACCGTAAGCCCAAACGTTTTGAATATGTGCAATCAACCCGCAGGCGGCAGAGTTCGATTTAAGACAAACAGCACAAAGATCGGTATTAAAGCAGAGCTTATCGATTCCTGCATCAATTCGGGAATCGACGTACTTTCAAACGGCATATATTGCGGCAAGGTCCGCGCAGATGACGAGGATAATGAAACCTATTATGAGGGCATGCTCTCTCTCACTCCATCCGATGATATCAAGGCAGATTCAATAAAGGATATCACCGTATTCCTGCCAAGAATAGTTCACGTTTCAAAGATCATTCTTTCTCTTGACGATGGCGCAGTTGTCCTTGAGCCCGACCCGTATCTGATCGAAAAGCCGATAGTTTGGTACGGTTCATCCATCACTCACGGCGGAAGCTCAAACTCCCCGTCTAAGTGCTACGTTGCTTTGGTGAGCGAAATGCTCGGTGCAAATCACGTAAACCTCGGCTTTGGCGGAAGCGCCCTGGCAGAAAAAGAAATGGCTGAATATATCGCATCATTGGATATGACAGCATTCATCATGGATTACGAGCATAACTCACCGTCCGTCGACTACCTCAGAAAAACACATAAGCCTTTCTTTGATATTATCCGTAAGGCTCAGCCCGATCTGCCAATCCTTATGATATCCCGTCCCGACGTTGACAGAGAATATATGCGTTGCTGCACAACAAGGCGCATTATAATGGATACCTTCCATCAGGCGCTCGATAACGGCGACACAAAGGTCGATTACGTTGACGGCTTCTATCTTTGGGGTAACGATAATCGCGAGGAATGCACCGTTGACGGTTGCCATCCCAGCGAAAAGGGCTTTCAGCGCATGGCTGACACAACGTATCCGCGTCTTAAGCGTTTGTTGGCAAGATGCGGTATAAAATGCAAGTGAGGTGAAAATATGAAATACGTTATCAAACAAAACAATATCCCGTCACCGTTTACCGTCCACGGAATGCGCGTAGATTTTTCAAGATTTCCTCTTGAGATAGGTCAAAAGGTAAGTCCTAACGTAGCAGGCCTTTCACAATTGTCAACAGGCGGAAGGATCCGTTTTATGACAAACAGCAAGAGCATCACCTATACTGTTGAAATTCTGGACACAAACTTAAACTGCGCAAGCGACGTGCTTTCAGACGGCATCTACTGCGGAAAGATCGAGCCAAAAAACTACGACACCGATAAAATAATGTCCGGCACACTCTCGCTTTGCCCCGATGGTATTGAAAGCGAGGACAAAATGAAGCTTATAACCATTTTCGTCCCCCGCACAGCTCGTTTGGTTAAAATCGAGATCGAGCTTGACGATGGTGCAAAGTTAGAAAAAGCCCCCGATTACGCGATCAAAAAGCCCATCGTTTATTACGGTTCATCCATCACACAGGGTGCTTGCACAACCACTCCGTCAAAAGCTTATACCGCTCTCGTTTCTGAGAGATTGGGGGCTGATCACATCAACATGGGCTTTGGCGGCAGTGCTATGGGCGAAGAAGCAATGGCAGAATACATCGCAAGTCTCGATATGTCCTGCTTTGTGCTTGACTATGACTACAACGCCCCGTCAATAGATCACCTCAAGGCAACACATAAGCGCTTCTTTGATATCATCAGAGAGAAAAATCCCACTTTGCCCATAATGATAATGTCGGGCATTTGCCCCGGCGGCGGCTCAATAGGAATGTATCAGCGCAGACGAGTAATAATGGATACTTTCCACCAAGCACTCGATAACGGCGACAATTACGTTGACTTTATTAACGGTGATTACCTCCTCGGCAACTACGACCTAGAAACCTGCGTGCTTGAGGGTGACGTTCACCCCAACGAAAAGGGCTTTGGCAGAATGGCTGACGTTGTCGCACCAAGGTTAGCCGAGCTTCTTAAGCGCACGGGCACGGTAGAGGTAAAGGACGTAAAGCTCATTGCTGATGCGTTGTAATATAAAATACACGCAAACATCCCCGATTAAATAAGATTCGGTCCGCCTATGGGGAGATGCGCAGGCGCACGCCTGCCCGATAGGGCATACGCCCTATCGCCCCGCTAAAGCGGGGGCATCTCCCCGGCACAGTACTTCTTTGCCACGCAAATACCCCGATTCCATTTTGCAGGCATTTTGTGCTTGTACTCAACAAAAAAACAAACGCAGTGCGTTGCTTTTATGCTCGCACTGCGTTTTATACATTTTATTCCTCATCCTCTGCGTATTCTTCCACCGTCATAACGAGTGAAACCTTTGTCCAACGAATTCTTCGTTCCTTTGTTTCCTCAACGTAGATATACAATCCGTTTACAAAAACCTCGGGATGCTCCTCATCATCGGGAATAGCCGTAAGCTTGCTCAGCACCATACCGCCTACCGTATCGTAATCCTCATCCTCGGGGAGGTCGATAAGTAAAGCTTCGCTTAGCGTTTCAAGATCAACGTCACCCGCTACTCTCCATACGTTTTCCTCAAGCTTGGTAATGTCACTCTCCTCCGTATTCATGTCGGATTCATCGTAGATATTACCAACCAATTCCTCAAGAAGGTCCTCAAGCGTAACAATACCGCTTGTGCCGCCGTATTCATCAACAACAACAGCAATATGAGTATTTGTTATCTGCATATTCTTAAAAAGAAGATTCGTTTTGATCGAGCCAGGAACAATATACGGCTTTCTCAAAAGCTCCTTCAAAGGCTTGGGGGAATCGGTATGAATATTGTTCATATAATCCCTCGCCATGAGTATACCTACTATATGATCAATATCACCCTCGTACACGGGGAAACGTGATTTTCCCTGCGTTATAATCGTGTTGAGTATCTCATCATTATCATCCTCAATATCGATGGCGATTACGTTCGTCCTGTGCGTCATAACCTCGGCGGCAGTGGTAGTGGAAAAGCTGAATATATTCTCAATCATCTGCTTTTCGTTAGATTCTATCGCACCACTTTCCTCAACAGCGTCCACCATAAGGAGTATCTCATCCTCAGTAACCTCGGGCACAGCATCCTGTCTTGCTTGTGAGCTTTGACTGCTTGTTGTCCTGCCCGAAAGCTTAAGCATAAGCCATACTATCGGCTTAAATACAGAATAAAGACCGGCAGCAGACTTTCTGTGTGCCATCAAGTCCTTTTCCGTATATTTTGTCTGAGCTCTGCTCAACGGCACAAACCGCCCCAAAAGCACGGATATCAATACTACCAACAGAAGTATTACAACAGTTATTACTGTCTTTACTAAAACCGTTGCGTCATTAATAGCCAGATCGCAGAGCAAGTTTGTCAATTTGTTTGCCATGGGATGCGTTATATATATCGCACCAAAAGTATTAAGCAGCACCGTTGCAACGGCAACTGCAGCAGATAATTTCTTATCTATGTTTTCGATATGAAGCATATCAATGGCGTCCTTGTCGCCTTCTTCGGCAAGCTTTTTAATTTTGCCATCACTCAAGGAATCAACGCTGACACTCAAATTTGTCAGCAGAGCGTTCAATATCACCAGCACAATCTGTAAAATAATAAACGCCCATAAGGGTACCGCGTCCAAAACAGACCTCCGAAAAATAATTAATTTGCATTTTCAGCCAAATGCAAGCATAACAATGATAATTATATCACAAGAATCAAATATTGGCAACACAAAAATATGCAAATTTACGGAATATTTTTATTTTTGCCCTCATATTATCAATTAGCACTCACAAGAAACGGAGATACATATGACAGACAAAAATTTTATCAGATATTTCGTAATATTAGCACCACACGAATCCGTCAAGGACCACGTCACCGCCAACGGCTACTGCAAGGTAGAGGCAATGGATGGTAGGGCTGTTGTGACGGTAAGCTTAAGGGACTTAAAACAAGACCTGTCCCCTACTCAGATATATGCCATCATACGAGGTTGCCCTGATGCAATTTTGATCGGTACTGCTCAAGCAAACGGTGATTGCACCGTTTACAAGGAATTCCGGACAACCGCCTCCAACGCCTTCAACAGTAATTCTTCAATAAGCTTGATAGATGCAGTCTACGTTGTTGCAGACGGTAAAGCCATCCTCTGTGGGTATACCGACAGAAATTCATCTTCATCAAGCAAAAAGGCATGGGACGAATGCTTATTATCATCCATCACGAGCAAAGAGGACGAATCACCCGACGTTCATGCACTCGACGTTGAAGATTCTGTTGAAGGATCATTTCCCGAAGACAGTGCCTCCCCCATCGCGCTTTCAGAAGCAACTGAAACCGAAGATTCAGATGCATCCGACGGACTTGCTTCGTATATCAGCACGTTTGCAAAGCTCTACCAAGGATTGGTCGATACAAATGCCGAGTTAAGCAATGCAAACAATAAAAACGAAGATAACTGTGACAAAGATAATGACGATTCATATTTTTCCCATACCGGTGAATACTATCGCAGCAAGCTTGAAGGTGAAGAAGTCCATCCGTTTGCATTTGAACAGCATAACACCAAATGGGTAAAGCTTCATAACAACGCATTCGGCACTTTGCTTGGTTGTGTATACGAATCCGATAAGCCAAAATACATAGCTTACGCATCACCGTCAATAGGTATCTCGCTCGGCACTCCGCAAACCTGTAGATGCACCGTATGGCTTCCCGCATCGGATAATACCTGCTCCATACTCGGCTACTGGGTAACGTTTATTGACTGCAATAGCGGCGAGCCCGTCACACCCGACATTAAAATACTGTGAGGAGCTTATGTTTTACACAAAAAGAACCGTATCGCGCATTATGGCATGTATTTTTGCAATGTGCATAAGCGTTCTGATGTTGCAAATGAACGAAACGGGTGCAAATGCAATAATCAAGATATTCGCTCCGTATTCAATACTACAGACAAATAATAACACTTCCATAAGTGTTATGGGAGCAACCGCCACCGAGCAAAGACCATCAGAAGCCCTGCCAAGTTACTCCACTAATTGCAAAATACTCATCTATCACACCCATACAAACGAGGCTTACCTTGAATCCGCCCAAAACAGATACGAAAATCTTGCAGGCAGATCACCAAACAGCGATCTCACCGTGCAAGCGGCAGGCTCAGCACTCAGCGATATGCTTATATCTTTAGGGTTTGATAACGACCACGATACCACAGATAATGAAACTAACGGATACAACCAGGCTTACAAACAATCTGCTACACTTATCAACTCAAACATCAAGCAAAATGGTGAATATACTGTCTATATCGACCTTCACCGAGATGCTTATACACATAATTCAATTCCTACAGTTGAGATCAACGGCAAGAGTGTGGCAAAAATAATGTTCGTCGTTGGTGGTAAAAGCCCTACTGCCACCAAAAACCGAGAGTTTGCAAACAAAGTAGCCGCAGAATTAAATGCAATTCACCCAAATCTCTGCGAAAAAGTGCTCTTTGCCTCCAATTCAAAGTATAATCAGGATTACTCCGATAAATGCTTATTGATCGAGGTTGGTGACAATGCCGTTACGGTCGAAGAAGCCTGTAACGCCGCAGAATACGTCGCCATTGCAATCGGGCGTGTGCTTGCAAAGGAAGGAACCATTTTCAGCTGATATCGAGTATCTTATTCCAATCATAAGTCGTTACAGTATTCTTCCCGTCACCATCCTTAAAAAAACTGCCCCTCCTTATCTATATACAAAGGAATAAAACTATCAGACTGTAGACATGACCCCGAAAGGAGCATCGTCTGCAGTCTGTAATCGATCCACAAATCGTTCTACTGATTTTTCTCATTTATTCAGTTCCATTACACTCGGACGAATTACAATGCTTTCCATAAAATAACAACAAGGCACTTACGGAAAACCTTTCCATAAGTGCCTTGTTTTACTATTACTGCAGATTTTGTGTTTTTATTCAGTCTTACAATGTACTTCATTTGCGGATACAGACGCAAAATACTCATCCTTCGTCAGCCGCCAATGATATTGCAGTTTACCCTTGTGCGGTTGAGGAATATCCTCAGTCAAAATAAGAGTAAAACCGTTTTTCTCCCAAACTCGCCTTGAACGTATGTTGTAATCCTCGCAGAAGCAGTGCAAAACGTCAACGCCCTCACTTTCAAATGCAAATTGTTTCAGCATACCAACAAAAAGTGTTCCGATACCTTTTCCCCAGAATGCCTTTTCACCGATAGACATATCAATTCGCCGTATATCTGTACCCTCGGGGTACATTGCAATAACGTCGGGCAAATTCATTTTTTGTAACCAGCATTCGCCGATCATCTCACCGTTTACTTCAATTATAAAGCAATGATTATTTTGCGAGATCCAACCCCAGATTCCGTGAACATCATCGGGAGTATAGCTTTCAACGTCCTCACCTTCTGTCCAATACAACACCTCGGGATCCGAAGTCCATTTATACAAATAGTGTAAATGCTCATCTTTAAGCGGACGCAACACGATTTTATATTGATCGTTACCGCCAAACAACGTAATATCGTGTGTCCTGATAATACTCATACTCTATATTCCTTTTATTCTATCCCAAACAACCTTTCTGCATTCTTGTGCAGTATCAGCTCGTTTTCTTCATCTGTAAGTCCCATTGCAAAGAATCTTTGCAATTCATCCTCGGGGCTCCACATGGGGTAGTCCGTGCCAAAGAGCACTCTCTCGGCACCGTATTCTCTCACAAGCTTTTTTGCCACCTCGGGTGATATTGCATATAGCGATGATGAGCAGTCAACCATAAAGTTTTTATATTCCTTTAGCTCCTCGGTTGCCTTTTCCCATATCGACCAACCGCCAAAATGTGCGCCTATCACCTTTAAGTCGGGGAACGTGTCCATTATGTGCTTTACTCTGTCCGGGTTTGAAAAATCATATCTGAAGTCGCCCGTATGAAACAGCATCGGGAGCTTGCCTTGACAAATTTCATACATCTTCATGCATCTGTCATCGTCAATGGCAACGCCCTGAATATCCGGATGAAGCTTTACTCCCTTCAAGCCCAGCGCAATAAGCTCATCAATATCCGCCTTCTGGTCAGGACTGTCGGGGTGGAGTGTCCCAAGCCCCGTCATCAAGCCCTTGTGCGCCTCTACGGTCGTGGCAATAAATCTGTTTATAGAGCCAACCTGATGCGGTGTTGTAGCAACGGAAAATACTACGTAATGCGTTATTCCCGCGGCTGCTCCCGCATTTTTAAGATCATCAAGAGTTCCGTTGTTGTCCATCTCAATGTCATAAAAACGACCTATACTTTCAACTGCCTTAGCCGCAATCTTTTCGGGATAAACGTGGCAATGGCAATCAATTATCTTTCTCATTTGATACTCACTGTCCTTTCGCATCAAGCGGTAACGATCGAGTCAGCCTTCTGCAAGCCGAGCTTGAGAATAGCATCCTCTCTCATTTTGTACTTGAGTATCTTGCCCGCAACGTTCATGGGGAACGCTTCAACAAAGTCAATGTATTTTGGAACCTTGTGCTTAGCCATGTGGTCGAGAATATACTTTTTCATTTCATCCTCTGTCATGGATTCTCCATCCTTAAGGATGATACAAGCCATTATCTCCTCACCGTACTGCTCGTCGGGTACGCCTATTACCTGAACGTCCTTAACCTTGGGATGAGTGTAAATGAATTCCTCAATCTCCTTGGGGTAAATGTTCTCACCGCCTCTTATGATCATATCCTTAAGACGACCTGTAATTCTGTAGTTACCCTCGGGTGTGCGGCAAGCAAGGTCACCCGTGTGCAACCAGCCGTCCCTGTCAATAGCGGCAGCTGTCGCGGCAGGCATCTTGTAGTAGCCCTTCATTATGTTGTAGCCACGGGCTACAAATTCGCCCGTAACGTTATCGGGAAGCTCGTTTCCTGTTTCGGGATCTATTATCTTACATTCAATTTCGGGGAGCGCTCTGCCGACAGTTGAAACTCTTACTTCGAGTGAATCGTCCGTGGAGCTCATTGTGCATCCGGGTGAAGCCTCCGTCTGACCATAAACTATCGTGATCTCGCTCATATGCATTTTGTCAACGACCTCCTGCATTACGGAGATCGGGCAGGGTGAACCTGCCATGATGCCCGTTCTCATGTATGAGAAATCCGTTTTTTCAAAATCGGGATGCTCAAGCAATGCAATAAACATTGTGGGCACGCCGTGGAAAGCTGTAATATGCTCATTGTTGATGCAAGCAAGTGCAGGCTTGGGTGAGAAATATGGCAATGGATGGAGTGTTGCGCCGTGAGTCATCGAAGCTGTCATGGCAAGCACCATACCAAAGCAATGGAACATGGGAACTTGGATCATCATTCTGTCCGCCGTGGAAAGATCCATTCTGTCGCCGATGCACTTACCGTTGTTTACAACGTTGTAATGCGTAAGCATAACGCCCTTGGGGAAGCCGGTTGTACCGGATGTGTACTGCATGTTGCATACGTCGTGAACGTCAACTGCAGCCGCCATTCTGTAAACCTCCTCAATCGGTACCTTTGTGGAGCGTGCAACAGCATCCTCCCATGTCATACAGCCCTTTTGCTTGTAGCCAACCGTAATAACGTTTCTGAGGAAGGGCAATCTCTTTGCGTGCAAGGGCTCGCCGGGCTTTGTGTTTTCAAGCTCGGGGCAAAGCTCTGCAATTATCTCATCGTAGTGAGAATCCTTGCTGCCCTTTTCCATAATGAGAGTATGTGTATCCGACTGCTTAAAGAGGTACTCAGCCTCGTGTATCTTGTAAGCTGTATTTACCGTAACGAGCACAGCGCCTATCTTTGTTGCCGCCCAGAAAGCAATGTACCACTGCGGAAGGTTTGAAGCCCAGACTGCAACGTGTGTACCTGCCTTTACACCCATCGAAATGAGTGAACGTGCAAATTCGTCAACGTCATCTCTGAATTCTGAGTAGGTTCTCGTGTAGTTGAGAGTTGTATATTTGAATGCGTACTGATCGGGGAAATTCTTTACCATGGTGTCAAGCACGTCACCGAACGTTTTCTCAATGAGCGCATCCTTCTTCCATACGAATTTGCCCGTGCCTGTCTTATTTTCGTAATAAACTGTCTTTGCCTTTGAGGGATCGTCGTAAGTTGACATATAGGCAATAAAGTGGGGATAAATGATATCGATATCGTTGATCTCAGTATCCCAGTCCGGGTCCCACTCAAGTGACATAAATCCGTCGTAGTTGATTGAGCGAAGCGCATTGATAACGCCTCTTATGGGGAGATTACCTTCACCTACAAGACTGTAGCTTTCGCCGCAATCGGAATCCTTTATGTGCATGTGCTTAACGTATGCGCCGAGATTCTTTATAGTGATCTCGGGATCTTCGTTTGCAACGTTGTAGGGGTAATAAATATCCCAGAGTGCGCCGAGCGCATCGTCTGCAAACGTATTCAAAAGCTCCGCAAGCAAAGCCGTGTTTGAGTAGATGCCCATAGTTTCCATCAAGAGCACTTTGCCTGCCTTGTGTGCGGCGGGAATAGCGGCGTTAAGGAAAGCCTTTGTGTTTTCCTCGGCGTTTGAAGCCTCACATGCTTTAAGTCTTATGTATGGAATATCGAGTATTTCTGCAACCTCAAGGCATCTGTTGAATTCATCCATTGCATTTGAATGCATATCTGCAATGTTTGCAGTCATATCTATACAAGGAATGCTTATGCCGTATTCCATAAGCTGTCTGCGCATGGTCTTAAGCTCAAAGCCCTGCACCTCCATAACGTCGTGGATCTCCACGCCGTTGAATTTATATTCCTTTGCTATTTCAAAAAATGTATTAAGATCGTAATTCTTCCAGCGATTAGTTGAAAATGATAATTTCATATATATCTCCGTATTCTATATCGAATTACTGCTCAAAGCAGATCTTGTTCAATGCGTTGATGTACGCTCTTACGCTTGCACCGATGATGTCTGTGGAAACGCCCTTACCGGAATAAAGCTTGCCGTTGGCTCTGAGTCTTACCAAAGCCTCACCCATAGCTTCTCTACCCTCTGTTACAGACTGAATCTGGAAGTCGTCAAGCTCATAGTGATGTCCTACTATCTGCTCAATAGCTCTGAATGCCGCATCAATGGGGCCGTCACCCGTGCTTATACCCGAAACTATTGCACCGTTCTTTTCAAGGTCGATATTTGCGGTTGCTGTTATTATATTACCGCTGTTTATAACGTAGCTCTTGAGTGTGTAAGTTGGAGCAACCTGCATTGCGCTTGATGCAACGATAGCGTCAAGCTCCTTAGCGCCGATGGGCTTCTTTGTAGCAACTCTCTGCACGTTTTCATAAACCTTGGCTGTGTCTTCTTCGTTGAGCTCATAGCCAAGCATTCTTACGGCTTCGGCAACAGTTTTGATGTCATCCTTACTGCTTACGGAGATCTCCTGACCTGCATCACCTGATGAAGCAACGTCAATACCGCTCTTTGATTTTCTTGAATCCGTGAATGATGATATTCCCGAAATAGTTCTTGAAATAACCGTCTGATTGAGTGAGTTGGAAACGCCGAGCGAGTCACCTCTCATCTTGAGCATATATGCGATCGCTTCAAGTGATGGCGCATCTTCTGATCCAACACAGGTCTTTATCTGGCAAGCACCTGCATTTACACTTGCTATTGAGCAAGCAACACCCATACTCATGCTATCGGAGCATTCAACTGCAAGATTGATATTCTTCAGCGCAGGAACGTTTTCGTAAGCCTCCTTAACAAATCCGGCAAACTCATCGGGAAGCATCGTGCCTGCTGTATCGCAAAGAGTAACCGTAGTAGCGCCTGCTGCAATGGCAGCGTTTACCATGGAGCAAAGGAATTCACTTTCGCTTCTTGTTGCATCCAATGCGGAGAATTCAACGTCAGAGCAAAGCGATCTTGCCTCGCTTACGAGCTGCTTAACAAGATCAAACGCAGCGTTTGGCTTTTTGTGGCAGATGTATTCAAGCTGTACCGTTGAAGTTGGGATCATAACGTGAAGACGCGGTCTTCTTGCATTCTTGATCGCATTCCAAGCAATGGCAAGGGAATCCTTTGTGAGTCCAACGGGACAAGATATAACGCTGTTCTTAACAATGGGCGCAATTGTATGAAGAAACAGCACGTCTGTTTTTGTATTTGAGATCGGCGCGGTTTCAATAATATCCACACCCACGTTATCGAGCTGTCTAACTATCTCGATCTTTTCTTTGAAGCTGTACGCAGAGTCCTTGCTGGATCTCAACGTGATGTCGGAAATGATAAGTCTTTGCATATTTATACCTTTCATATTGTAAATAAACTCTAAAAAAATAGCCTGCGTGCCAAAAGCCGCAGGCTGATATATCAACTCTCCAATTTATTGAGATGACCTGTATGTAGGGCACCCCAAACGGAAGCGTCATATTTGTCTATACCTTAAGCACGGCAAAAAGCACTGTAATCTTTATTCGAGTGAATAAGTAGGATCACAGCGGATAGTAGTGCGATAAGTGTGTAAACAACAAATGACATAACGCAAAAGCTCCCAATCAAAATTACTGATATATATCGATCAGTTGCTAATAATTATACTACCGTAGCACAGATTTGTCAATAGCTTTTTGCGTATTTTTTCATCATTATTCAAAATTTTATTAAAAACGGCACAAGCCCGATGCTTTATCGGGCTTGCATATTGATCATTCGCAAAGGCTGATGGTGTTTTGCAAATGTTGCAACACAATTTTATTGTCACCGTAAATAAATACTGCATCCACACCCTCGGGTATTACAACGTCAAATATTATATTTTTGTCCGCTTTCTTATAGCCAAGGCTCACGATTCCGTGTGGTGTTTTAATACTGCCGCTCATGTGTTTGAATTTTGATGTTGCCTGAGGAGCAATAATAATGCTGTCGTATCCGCACGAGCCTTCTGCTTGCTTTATTCCAAGCAGGTATTCAAATATGTACGCAACGGGAGATCCAAACATATGATGGCTGTGTGAGCGGCTTCTGTTGCTATCCCAATACTCGTGAAACGTGGTAGCTCCGCCCTTTCTCCAATGCTCAAAGCCCTGTGGTCCGTCATTTGTCATAAGCTCAACCGCAAGCTCACAGTCGCCTCGTTCAAACAGTATTCTGGTAAGAATATCCGTACCAAAAATACCCGTATCATAGTGTCCAAGCTTTTTGTAATGATCCAGAGTATTCTTGTACGTATTTCCGTTGCCCAGCCCTATATCAAGTGCAAAAGCGTTAGCGCCCTGTATATTCATCATAAAATTGCTGTCAAAAGTATTGAAATACGCAGCGTTGATAACGGATCTTCTGTATTTAATCGTTTCTTCATATTGCGGTATATCGTCCTCACAGCCTATTATCCTTGCAATCTCACACATTTTTTGCAGGCTCTTTATCATAAAATACGTGTTTACCATTGGTGCAGGAATAAACACCTGCTGTCTGTGATTCAATATTTCCTTGTCGGGGTACAATATTACCGGTCCGCACCAATCGCCAAGGCACCAAGCACCTTCTTTGTCCCTTACAACCAAGCCGTGCTCGGAGTGTGATTCCAGATAATTAATGTATCTGCGCATATTAGGATAGTATTTTTTCAGTATTTCAGCATCGCCGTAATGCTTATAAAGCTGATACGGCACCTCAACTATTGCGCTTCCCCAGCCACCGGGGCCTCCGCCGCTGTTTATGTAAGGAGCTGTGTATTGTATGTGTCCGCTTAATACGTCCTGACCGTCGGCAATATCCTGTAGCCATTTTTCATAGAATGCCCTCGCATCAAGTGCATACAGCGCCGCGTTGCACGTTACCTGTCCGTCGCCGGTGTATCCTCTGCGCTCAAGATGCGGACAATCGGATGGATGTCCGGTGTGCATATTGCAAAGCATAGTGTGAATAAACGTATTATATGCCCAGTTAAGAGTATCGTTATCGCATTCAAAGCTTGAGGCTGAACTGATATCTGCATATACCACCTTTATGCATTCCGGCACAGCATCACCGATCACCTCAAAATATCTGAAGCCGTACCACACAAACTCGGGCTGAACAAGTCTTTCTTCCCCGTCGGACGTTACCGCAAAGCTTTGCCTGTGGCATCTGTATTTGTCAAGGTATCCGTTTTCGTCAATAGCCTCCGAAAATATCACCCTTACCGCATCACCCTTTGGCGCAAGCACTCTCATAACGGGGTAGCCCGTTGTGTTTTCACCACAGTCATAGACTGTGCCACCGTTTTCTCCCTTGCCTAAAATATTTGGCGTGAGAGTCTTAATAAGCTTATCCTGCGGGCAATTTGTGGTACAGTATTGTGTGTCGAGTTCCTCGGTTGCTGCTGCATTCTCCCAAGCACCGTCGTCAAAATCCGTGCCGAATGCATCGGTATAGTCTATATAATTGTGGCATTCTCTTTCAACAAAATAGTAATCGTCAACAAAGCTGTCACCTATCTTACAGCTCTCATCCGAAACAAAATATTCGGTATTGCCGTTTTCGCAAGCAAAAATGCAGTATATGGCCTTGGGTAAGCCAAAGGGACGGTTTGCAAACGTGTACCAGCCTCCGCCAAAGTGAACGGCTATAACGTTGTCCCCCTTATGAACGTACGGTGTGATATCAAACTGCGGCACGTATATTCTGTGCGCCGAAAGGATCTCGTTTTTTGGATCACAGCCGGCCTGATAATCCGAAGACAAAGGCAAGAACGTATCGGGATTTATACAAATACCGTTTATATAGCACTTAAAAAATCCCAGTCCTATTACGTTCAAGGTCACCTTTTCTGTTTTGTCCAGAAAAAAGTGTCCGCGCAATATTGAAAACGTGTTTTTATCCCTGCTTTTTTTGCCAACCCAAACGGCGTCTTTGAAAAAATCGGATCGATTCATAAATAGCCCCCATCACAAAATATATTCATTACAATGTTATTATACAACAACACCGTAAACAAGTAAAGCCCTTTTTGCAGACTTTAACATTGGTTTTGTTCAATTATATGTTGACATCAATGTGTTGATATGCTATAATAATTGCAATTAAGATGCTTTCAGCAACAAAAAGGAGTATTGTATGGATGATAAAATAAAAAAGGGTGCCGACCAGCGTACCCCCTCGCGTTCACAGTATTTTTCGTGGATAAACAATACAAACGAGGGCTCAACCGAGGAACAGACGCTCATAAACCTCGGCTACTTTAAGTGGCTCAACAAAAAATACGGCATGAAGCTTGATATATATGCATGGGACGCAGGCAATCTTGACGGCTCAGCCTCGGGCTATGCCGATCTCAACAGTCCCAAGCTCAAGGCTCAGTACCCCGAGGGCTACAAAAACGTAGTCAAGGCAGCTGCCGAAAACGGCACTCGCATGGGTGTTTGGGGCGGACCGGACGGCTTTGGTGATACCGAGGAATCTGCCAAGGCAAGGCACGAGCTCATGGTGTCCTTGTGCAGAGATTTCAATTTTGCATTGTTTAAGCTTGACGGAGTTTGCGGTGAATTAAGACCTCAGAATCGTCAACGTTTCGTTGAAATGATCAAGGAGTGCAGAAAGTATTCTCCGGATCTTATAATTCTCAATCACAGACTAAACCTTGGTGAGGGCAGAGATTACGTTACTACCGACCTTTGGAATGGTAGTGAAACGTACGTTGACATTTTCGGCGTTTCGGAATGTACCACTCCTCATCACAGAGCCTTTATGTTTACCAGAGGTCTTACAAAGGATCTTGACAGACTTATGGAAGATCACGGCGTTTGCATCTCGTCATGTATCGACTTTTTTGAGGATGAGCTCATTTATCAGGCGTTCAATCGTTGCCTTATTCTCGCTCCCGAGATATACGGTAGTCCTTGGCTCATGAATGACGAAGAAGAGGGCCATCTTGCTCATATTTACAATCTCCACAGAAGACTTCGTGATATCCTTGTTGACGGCATGGTGCTTGACAGTAAAATTTACGGAATCAACGCAGTTGCCCGCGGCTCTGATGACGTCAGAGTTCTCAGCTTTGGTAATAACACATGGCAGACAAAGAACGTTACTATCACTCTCAACGAGGAGATAGGCCTTAAGCCCTGCGATAAGGTAAGAGTTATCTGTCACCATCCTTTTGAAAGCGTCGTTGGCGATTATGGCTACGGCGAAAAGCTTACCGTAGAGGTCGATGCATTCAGAGCGGCACTCTATGAGATCTGTGTTCCTCAAAAGGCTCCCGATATGCCAACGGACTGTCAGTATATCGTATTGCACGAGAATGAGGATGGCAGACCCGACCTTATCAAGGTGGTAAAAAATAACGAATTCGATAACAGATTCCACAAGATCACAAAGCTCGGCAGAGCAACCGCAGCGTCGATTCCAAAGTCACTCGAAAAGTATTACGAAACCGCAATGTTTGCCATTGATAACGATGCGCTTGAGGCTCGCTCACTCAGACGCTCCGGTCCAACGGCATATCCCGAGGTGCAGGCTGCAAGAGATGCATTCTTCAATCAAAAAACATTCAAGCTCCGCGGTTGCGACAATGGTTATCTGTTTGACGGCAACAGAGATACGTTCTACGACGGCAGATCATACGAAACACCACCCATCCGCAAGGTTGGTGACGGTTGCCTGAGAGTTGATTTCGGCGAGATCCTTGACGTTGACACCGTTGAGGTGGAATATTTTGATCCGCACACACCTGTGTTTGAGGTGAGCGCGATGGTATCTCCCAAGGATATCGATTATTCCACAGATCTTGATGATTGGAAAGCAAACAAGCTTGTTGCAACTACCGTTATCAACGATAACGAAACCATGGAATACGCCATCGACGTAGTTCATACAATAGCTTCCGTAAAGGGTAAGCGTATTGTTGCGGTCTATAACGTAGGCGGCAAGGCGCGTTATATCAGAATAAAGAAGCCTGTAAACAGGATCTACAGAGTATCCGCAATGAAGGATGGCGTAGCAATTGAACTCAAAGCTCCCAAGGCAAACAATCTCATGGCTCATTTCAATGCGCGTGAGTGCGTAGGCGCAAAGAGTCTTGAGTTTACCGTTACACCCGATTGCTGGGCTAAGGGAAGCTATCTTTCCGTTGCTTGTGAGGGCAAGCACGGCTTGGAGGGCGTATACGCAGTAGCTGAGTGCGAAAGTAAGCTCTATGCTCCTACGGACAGAACACCGTCAAACTATTCAAACAGCTTTGAGTGCCGACCTGTAAGAAGGGACAGTAATTACACGTTCTACATTCCCGTAACAGAGGATATGGTTGGTAAGTCAGTCACGGTTTGGGCGCTCATGTTTGACGCCGAAAATACAAATTTTGACGTTGACTGCTACATCTGTCCTCCCAACAGAGAGCCCGATGGCGTGGTGATATCAAGATGACACGATGTGTTATAATCGGCGGTGCACCCATAACAAATTACGGCGCAGTTAAAAGCTATATCAACGACAGCGATTATGTGATATACTGCGATTGCGGCTTGCAACATCAAAATGGGCTGGGTATCAAACCGAATCTTGTGGTGGGGGACTTTGATTCTCACGCAATGCCATTGGATGGTGCAGAGGTAATAAAGCTCCCGTGCGAAAAGGATGATACCGATACCGTTTTTGCTGCAAAAGAAGCAATAAGGCGCGGATATACTGATTTTTTGCTCGTTGGTATGGTTGGCGGGACTATGGACCACACTCTTGCCAACGTTTCAATACTGCTGTATATGGATGCTCTTGGTAAAAAGGCTCTGCTGGTGGATGATTATTCCGAAATGGAGGTAATTTCAAACGGAATATCGTATATAGATGACAGCTTTGAGTATTTTTCGGTGCTGTCACCCAACGGCACAGCGAGCGGTATCAGCATTGAGGATGCAAAGTATACGCTCGATGACGGTGCAATAAATATAAAATACCAGTACGGCGTAAGAAATGAGCCCCTTGAGGGTAAGGTCGCAAGAGTATCGGTTAAAGAAGGCTGTCTTCTTGTGATAAAGATAAGAAAGTAGATCAGAATAGTGAGCGGACAATGCGTAACCGTATTGCAGAAAGGAGATAAAGGATGAAATCAAAAATCCAACTAATAAGATCTGTTGCAGTAAACTCAATATCTGTAATAGCCATTGTTTTCATTGCTGTTCTCCTTGTTGCAACGCTTAACACAGCCTTCCCCGTTGGCACTCCTATTTATGCCGAGATCGCCGTGCTTGTTTTTTTGATAGTATGGATGTACTTTTCTGCCATATTTGCAAGAACAGTATATGAAATAGGGCGCGTTATTGCAGGCAACACATGCGGATATGATTTTGTTGCAATGGGCGTTTGCGGAATATGGCTTTTGAAAAAAGATGAAAGATTTAAGCTCGTGCGCGCCACCCGATACGGGATCTCTTGCGGCACGGTAATGACCCCGCCCGCATGTGAATACGGTTATTTCCCCGTTATAGGCTACAACAATTCGGGAATAATATATTGCGTTGCAGTTGCAATAATTTCTGTTGCTGTTTGCGCCATTCCCACGGTCAACGTATTCATAAGGCTTTCTCTTATCATTTTAGCGGTTCAGAATGCTCTTATCGCGGTAACACAAGCACTTTCTTCAGCACAAAACGGCGGCGTAAGTGCAATTTCCAAGCGTTTAAGAAGATCGTATGGATCAATAGAAAGAATGTGGCAATTATTAAAGATCTTTGAGCTTATGGCAAAGGGCAAAAGCATCAGCACTATGGATGAATCTCTCTTTGCAGCCGACGGAAATGACGTTATTGACATAAAGCTCAAAAGATATGCATGTTTGAAGCTGCTTTACAGCGGAGATCTTGCAACCGCAAAGGACAAAATTGAGGAGCTTTTGCAATCCTCAGACAAAAACAGCCAGTTTTATAATGAGCTGACCGCTGACTACTGTGTTACAAAACTTATTCTTGGCGAGGATTTTATCCCAACAAAGCAGTTTTTGAAATACACAAAAGCAAGCAGATGCGATATTCCGCTTTTGCGCACCCGATATGCAATAGAATTGCTCATGAATAAGAATGAAAAGAAAGCGCAAAGGCTGAAGAAAAGATTTGAGCGAATAACAGAAGATTGCCCGTTTGCGGGTACGATAGATGATGAGATCTCACTTATAAAATCAATTGATAAGACTTTTGCCGATAACGATTAATACAAACAAAAAGGACTTTGCAAAAACCGCAAAGTCCTCATCTTTTATCATTACTTTTCCTTATAGTAAAGCATGCAATGGCAATAACCCTCAAAGTCGGGGTCTGCTATCTGCTCCTTGAATTCCTTACACATACATTTGTTGTCCTCGGTCTTTTCAAGCCTGCACGGGCAGTATCCGTCCTTTGCCTTTAAGCCTTCCTTTATCATCTTTACCACTTCTTGATCTTCGTTAAGTCTGATCTTCATAATTCTGTACCGTTATCAGTCAATATACTGCTTTATAGCCTCAGCAAGAGCTGCCTTTGGTCTGTAGCCAACGAGTGTGCCTATCAACTTGCCGTCCTTTATGATGGCGAGCATGGGTATGCTTGAAACACCAAACTGTCTTGCAAGCTCCATTTCCTCATCAACGTCTACCTTACCAAACTTAACATTGGGCATTTCCTTGCTTATTTCCTCAAAAACGGGAGCGAGCATTTTGCAGGGTCCGCACCATGACGCCCAAAAATCAAGAACAACGGGAATTTTTGATTCCACTACTTCTGCATTGAAATTATCTTTAGTTACGTGTAACATATAAATTCTCCTTTTGAAATATTCGCACATATCGTGCAGATTTATTGTAACATATTTGAATTCAAAAGTCAACTGTTTTTTTCTTGACATTTTCTCCAAATTGTTATAAAATATACACCAAGCAATAAAAAATGGAGGTTTTTTATGAAAAGAACCAAGCTCAAGGACAGAATTTTACCCGATTATACTCGTGGAGAAGAAATATTCAATATGGTGACGCACATTGTCGGCGGAGGCTTTGGCGTTATTGCGCTTGTATCGTGCGTACTTGTTGCCGCATTCCACAAAAACGTCTGGGGAATAGTAAGCGGATCGATATACGGAGTATCGCTGATAGTGCTCTACACGATGTCAAGCATTTATCACGGATTGCCCATAAAGGTCGGCAAAAACATAGGCAAAAAGGTTATGCAGGTAATGGACCACTGCATGATATACCTGCTTATTGCAGGCACGTACACACCGATCGTACTTGGGCCGTTAAGAGTTCTTTCTCCCGGATGGGGTTGGAGCGTATTTGGGGTTGTATGGGCTTGTGCAATACTGGGTGCAGTATTTACCGCGATAGACCTGAAGAAATACTCCGTATTCTCAATGATATGCTACATCGGCATGGGCTGGTGCATAGTTATTGCGGCAAAGGTTACCATTGATGCGCTGACGTTGCCCGGATTCCTTTGGCTTTTGGCGGGCGGAATTGCATACACAGTAGGAGCTGTGCTTTACGGCGTTGGCAGAAAGGTAAAATACATGCACTCAATTTTCCACATATTTGTAGTTATAGCAAGTGTGCTGCAGTACGTTGCAATAATATTGTATGCGATGTAATTCATCCATTCAATCTGTTTTTTATAAGCAAAGCCCTCGTGACTATCCGTCATAAGGGCTCTTACTTTCTGTTATTCTTTATCTATCAAAATACTTCTGATTTTTTTAGGAACGTCACTATCCACACCAAGATACCCCACAACAAAGCTTTCAGCCTTTTGCATGAGAGTGTCACCCTCAAATTCATTCAGCTTTTGCAAGAATTCCTGCCATGTGTCACTCTTTGCGTTTCTTGAGCCTTGGGGTGAAAGTGTAGTAAACTCATAGTCGTTTGAAAGAGTATCAGCGTCCACACCGAGCAACGCACCTATAATAAACGCGATAGTACCCGTTCTGTCCGCGCCTGCCCAGCAATGGAAATATATTGGGTAGTTTGCCTCGTCTGCAAATAACCTTATGAAATCCGCCTGCGAAGCGCGCACCTTTTCGTCAGTAAATATATTGGCGTAGTGCTCAACCGGTGCAGCCACTCTGTTCATACCATACGATTTTGTAAGCTCGTATGTAAGTGCTCTTTCCTTCTCTACCTCGTAGCGAATATCAATATCCGTTTTTATGCCAAGTCGCTTGAACTCCTCAAAGCCCTCGGGGGTAAGGATTCGGGATCTGTCGGTCCTATCCTCAAGGCATCCGCCCCTGTATACCATTCCCTGCTTTACCTTGCCGCCCAAAGCCTTGTATCCACCGATATCTCTTACGTTTGTAACGCCGTCAATATAGAGAGTACGAGGGAGAGTTGCTTTTGTGGTAAACGTACCTATTTCGGAAGCATCGTTACAGCATATCAATCTCCAATAATATTTTTTACCGGTTTCAAGGTTATAAAGCTTGTAGCTGTTTGAGCGCACAATGCGTGTATCAGCTTCAGACATATCCTCATTTTTTGATATCTCAAGCGTAAAATAGCATCTGTTTTCATCGTCCTGCCATTCAAGATCTACGGGAAGCGGATATGAATAGTCATCGCCGTGATATTCCTCGTCGTATCTCTGCTGAGGTAACCATGGCTCGTCGTAACCGTTATCACAAACGTCCCTTGCCAAGCCGAGCTCCACAAATTTCTTCTGAATATCAGTCTGCAAGCAAACTTCTTCGTTATTTTTTGGGTATATAAGTTGTATCATACTTTTCTCCAAGATAAATAATTTTAGAAATTATATCATTAACAACTGCCAATGTCAATAGCAAAATAAAAAAAGTCCGCACTATGCGGTGTGTTCTTAAGGACAGTTTTTGAAATTTAATAAAGTACGTTACCTACCGACAGGAAAAGGACGAGGATCTGTAAAACTCCTCGTCCTCTTTTCTTTGCAACTACTGAGTTAATTAAAGACATATTCTCTTGTAAAGCATAATTCCGCCCGTGTCATCCTGAGCGGAGCGTAAGCGAAGTCGAACTGCGAAGCAGTGCGAGGCAAAGCCGAGCAGGATCTCGGGCGCGAATATCACCCTTTCCCCTCGTAGATCCCGATGCTACGCATCGCCCTACG
>SVGF01000119.1 GCA_015056475.1 Clostridiales bacterium | reverse complement strand
CTATGGTGCGGAATAGTGTTCTTAATTGCTTCGGATAGGTTTTTAAGAACGAGAATTAAATATCAACCGAAATTTTTAAGCAGATCAACGTCAATGACCGTTTTTGCAGTGGTGCTTCACAATATCCCCGAAGGCATGGCGGTTGGCGTTGCGCTTGCGGGTGCAAAAGATCTTGGCGAGCTTTTGCCGGGGCTTGTACTTTCGTTTGGAATAGCGGTGCAAAATATCCCCGAGGGCGCAATAATATCAATGCCTCTTTGCTCCGAAAATAAAACTAAGCCACACGCATTTTGGATGGGAACACTTTCGGGAATAGTTGAGCCCGTTGCAGCGGTGCTGTCACTTTTGGCGGTAAAGCTTGCAATGCCACTTATGCCGTATATGCTTTCGTTTGCGGCAGGTGCAATGATATACGTCTGCATTGATGAGCTGATCCCCGCTGCATCAGTATCGGATAATAAGCAGGGGATAATATCCTTTGCTGTGGGCTTCAGCATAATGATGGCTCTTGACGTAATGCTTGGATAAAAAAATCTCCCAAATGCTGATGCATAAGGGAGATTTGATGCTATGTGAAGCTATGATATTACTGCAACTGCTCCTTATGATACTGAAGCATATACAAATTATAATATCTGCCCTTATTCTCAAGGAGCTCGGCGTGCGTACCCTGCTCAATTATTTCACCGTGCGACAATACTATTATCTTGTCAGCATGCTTTATTGTGGAGAGTCTGTGCGCAACCATGAGCATTGTACCAACGTTCATCATCTTTTCAAGTGAATCCTGAATCAAAAGCTCAGTTTCGGTGTCGATATTCGCTGTAGCCTCGTCAAGTATCATGATTGCGGGCTTGTGAGCCATAACTCTTGCAAAGGAGAGAAGCTGTCTTTGTCCTGCGGAGAAATTGTTTCCTCTCTCTCTTACTTCCTCATTCAAGCCGTTGGGCAATTTGTTGATAAAGTGATCGGCATTTACGTATTTGCAGACCTGCATTACGTCCTCATCGGTGATGCTTTCATCGCGAAGCACTATATTGCTCTTGATCGTTCCTGCAAAAAGGAAAACGTCCTGAAGCATCTGACCAAAATGCTTTCTCAATGAGGCGATCTTAATTTTTCTTATGTCGATACCGTCAATGAGTATTTCACCCTTTTGAATATCGTAATTTCTGCAAATGAGCGAAAGAATGGTAGTCTTACCCGAGCCCGTTGAGCCAACGAATGCCGCTGTTTCGCCCGCATTCACCTTAAATGATACGCCTTTGAGCACCCATTCATCGGGAACGTACTGGAACCAAACGTCCTTGAACTCAATATCGCCTCTGACGCTTTCAAGCTCTATTGCATCGGGGGAGTCCACTATTTCGGGCTTTATGTCAAAGATAGTGAATATCTTTTCGGCGGAGGCGAGTGCTGCCTGCAATCTGTTGAACTGCTCAGCGAGTGTCTGAATGGGGTTAAAGAATTTTGAAATATACATGTAGAACGCAACTACAACGCCCGATGTGATCTCCTGTCCCAAAAACTCAAGGTCATCAATGTAACCCTTTGCACCAATGTAGAACAAGCACAAAATGGATGATATGTACAGCATGTATATCATCGGTCTGAATATACCGAATACAAATATCTGCTGACGCTTTGCAGCTCCCAATTTGCGGTTCTTTTCTTCAAAATCAATTATCTTCTTTTCCTCACGGTTAAAAAGCTGGATTATCTTCATACCCGAAAGGTTTTCCGAAAGGAATATATTGATATCGGTCGTGCCATCCTTAACTCGTCTGTAAGCTCTGCGGGAGAATTTACGGAATATTATAGTAAACAGCACTATGAACGGCACAAAGCAGAGCACAACAAGCGTGAGCATGTAGTTCAGCATAAGCATAGCCACCAAAACGCCGATTATCATAAAGCAGTTCTTAACAAGGTTAACTATTATGTTGGTGAACAACACCGATACTGAATTTGTATCGTTTGTTACTCTTGTTACAAGCACGCCAACAGGTGTAAGGTTCAGCTGTGAGTGCGAAAGGCTCTGTATGTGACTGAAAAGGTCCTCACGAATCGCGGATACTATCTTCTGACCGATCTTTTGCAATACTATCGCCTGAATGTACGTGCAGATAAGAGAGATTATAAGTATTGAAGCGTATATCGCAACCTCAATAAGTACCTCGTTCATAGTGAATTCAGTCTTGATCTTATCCTGAATATCCTTAACTATCAACGGAGCGATTATGTCGTAAGCAATGGAGAACAGCATTACCAATAAAACGGTAATAAAACTCTTTACGTGTGGCTTGGCATACACCAAAAGACGCTTTATTATGTCGGAGTCCTTCATGTTTCTGTCAAAGCCAATTGCTTGCTTTTTGTCCTTCATAAGAATGAAAGCTATCAAAAAGATCAGGGAAAACGCGCCGACTATCGAGCCAACGTATATAAATGGAAAATATTCACCCATATCAGTTACCTCCCCATTCTTCGTCAAGCTTCTGCAAACGCACAAGCTTCTGATAATCCTCGCACGTAGCCAAAAGCTCCTCGTGCGTACCGAATGCAATCAATCTGCCGTCATCCATAAATGCTATCTTATCCATGTTTTCTACGGTGGATATTCTGTGCGCAATAAGCAAGGTCGTTAAACCGTGACGGTTTTCGTTAAGATTCTTGAGAATCTTCTTTTCTGTATCGGTATCAACAGCAGAAACAGAGTCGTCAAGAATAAGTATCGGAGCATTCTTCATCAAAGCTCTCGCAATGGATATTCTTTGCTTTTGTCCACCCGAAACGGTAACGCCTCTCTCACCGAGAACTGTGTCGTAATCCGCGGAAAAATCCATAATGTTTGAGTGAACGTCCGAAAGTATTGCGGCGTTTTTTACCACCTCGTCGTCGGGCTGCTCGTTTACGTTTACAGTTGCAAATGCAATATTATTCTTGATCGTATCGCTGAAAAGAAAATTATCCTGAGGCACGTAAGCTGCGTGCTGTCTTACCGTGCGGATCGGTATTTTGTTTACGTCGTGTCCGTCGATAAACAATGTGCCGTCGGGTACGTTATACGTCCTTAAAATGAGGTCAACGAGAGTTGTCTTACCGCATCCTGTTTTGCCCACGATACCAACGCTTTCACCTGCGTTTATCTTGAACGATACGTCGATGAGTGAATCGTAATCAGCTCCCGGATATCTGAATGTAAGATTCTTGAATTCTATAGAGCCGTTGAGCTTTTCTACGTCCTCAACGTCCTTGTCATAAACGTCAACCTTAGCGTCAAGGAGCTCCGAAATTCTCTTGAGTGAAGCCTTACCTCTCGATGTGAGGTCAATAAGCTCGGATATTGCCATAACGGGCCAGATTATAGAATTAAAATAACCTATAAACTCCAAAAGCTCACCGCCATTGAATACGTCCTGCTTAACAAGCCAGCTGCCGTAGCCCAAGATGATACATATAACCGACTCAACAAAGAGCGTAACAAATATGTTCAAAAGTGTTGAAGCCTTAGTATATTCAATATTGGCATCCTCGTTCTTTTTGCTGAGCCAACGGAAAGCCATAAGCTCCTTGAATTCCTTAACAAACGCCTTTATAACTGCAATTCCCGAAAAGCTTTCCTGCGAAAAGTCCGAAAGTGATGAGAATGCCGCCTGTCTTGCGTCCCACTTGCGGGTCATTGCCTTACCTACTATAGTGCCCACCGCAAGCAAGCATGCCATCGGAATGAGTGAGAGCAACGTCAGCATGGGGTCCATAAACCACATCTTTATTACAGCCATTGAGCCGAGCAAAAGTGCGTCCGAAAGTGTGAGTATGCCGTGACCGAAGCATTCCTGAATAGTTTCAAGATCATTGGTAAAAAGCGACATAAGATTGCCGACCTTGTTGACCTGATAATACTCCTGCGAAAGCTTACTGCAATGAGCGTACATTTTGCTTCTTACAAGCGTTTCCACTCTCCTAGCCGTGCCAAAAAAGCATATTCTCCATAAAAATCTGCCTATAACCATTATAGTGATAATCTCTATAAGCGGCCTACAGATATGGTCAAGGAGCACGGTCATATCAAACACCGTTTCAACGCCGTTAATATCAACCACACCGTTGTTCATACCGTTGATAACAAGATTATACAGCTCGGGTATCTTGAGCTGATAATAGTCTATTACCAAAAGTGTAAACACACCCAGCAAAAGCACAGGCAAATATCTTAAGTAATACTTGTTTATGTGTTTACCAAAAATCATTGCATCACCTCATTACTCAGAATAATAATACCTTTAGATTATATCAAATCCTTTTATAAAAGTCAATAGAAAATTGTTAGGAATCTAAACGATTTGAATTATATTCACAAAATAATTAAAGTTCGTTTTGTATTATATTTTTTAATAATTTATAAAAACCCCTTGCGAAAATACGCTTTTGGGTGTATAATACGATTGTATAGTAATACAAAATGGAGGAAATATGCGTAAAGTAAAAATGATCTCGGACAGCACAAGTGATTTGAGTGCTGACCTTATTGCAAGGTATAGCGTTGGCATAGTTCCCCTGAACGTTCATCTTGGGGAAGATGAATTTCAGGACGGCGTTAACGTAACCGCATCCGACGTATTCCAATACGTTGAAAAATCAAAACAGCTTCCAAAGACTGCCGCGGCATCCGTCGCTGATTTTGAGGAAGAATTCAAAAAATGGATAGACCTTGATTATGATATAGTTTTCACAGGTATAGGCAGTAAGCTTTCCGCAACCTTTATGGCGGCAAAGCTTGCAAGCGAATCATTCCCCGAGGGAAGAATTCATCTGGTTGACTCCTTGAACCTTTCCACAGGCATCGGTCTTCTCGTTGCCAAGGGCGGCGACGCTGTGTTGGAGGGCAGATCTGCTAAAGAAGTAGCAGATATTATGACTTCGCTCGTGCCAAAGGTAAGAGCAGGCTTTATTGTTGATACGGTTGAGTATCTCTACATGGGCGGCAGATGCTCATCTCTTGAAAGCTTTATGGCAGGTATGCTCAAGCTTCGTCCGCGCCTTGTGGTTAAGGACGGCGTTATATCCTCGGACAAGAAGTACAGGGGCAATTTTGACCGTTGCCTTGAAACTTACACAGCCGATATAAAGGCAGCCATGGTAAATGCCGACAAAACGAGAGTTTTTATCACGAATGCTGTAACTCCCGGCAGTGACATTGCAGATAACGATTCAAACAAAGTTGCCGAGGCTTTGGCAGATATGGGCTTTGGTGAAATATTAAAAACAAATGCAGGATGTGTTATCTCATCCCATTGCGGCCCCAGAACATTGGGTATTTTGTACATAGAAGAATAATATGAACGCTTATACGATAGACGCTCCCGCAAAGATCAATTGGTATCTCAATATCGGGAAAAAACGCCCCGATGGATATCATGACATTCAAACCGTAATGCAGACTGTCCCGCTGTGCGATACCTTGCGCTTTGCAAAGCGCAACGATAACGAAATAC
>SVGF01000118.1 GCA_015056475.1 Clostridiales bacterium | reverse complement strand
TCAAACTTGAAGGTAATGGTCGTTTTGGTAGCCGTATCAACCTTCTGTGTTATGTATTCCTTTACAAGATCGGTCTTATGAACCTTATATACACCGTCAGTAAGATACTTGACATCGCTATCCTCAGCAGTGTGAGAAGCACTCACGCTTGCCATAGGAGCAACGTTCTTATATCCTGTAACTGCCTCGGGCAAGGGCTGATAAGAATATGTCGGGCCGTTTGTGTGCATAAGCGTCTGGCCCTTTTCGTTTTTAACGAACTTGATCTCGTCAACCGCAAGAGCTCTACCGTTCTGGATCGTAGATCTGTCAAGGAAGGTGTGGTATGCGATCATAAGCTGCTCACCGCATCTGATGAAGCAATGGTGTCCTGCACTCGAAAGATTTTCCCAATCACTTTCGGTGTAGATTATCGTACCGCCATCCTCGGGAGCAACCTTAGTATAATCTCCGAGAGGAGAGGTTGCAAGCGCCTGTCTAACCTGATAGTTAGGGCTTGTATAGGGATAAACGGAATACGTCATATAGTACGTGCCGTCATGGTAGTAAACAAATGGACCTTCATTTACCGTTGCCTGCTCATCCTGTCCTTCATCAATATCACCGAACTGAATCTGACCGCCGGACATTTCAGCAGAGAAATCACCTACTGTTGTGTTAAATATGGATGTGATCTGCTTAAGAGTTGAATAGTCGGGTGTGAACCAGTCCTTCATCTTAACACCGTAGATCTCCTGATAGCCTCTGGTGTGCCATCTCTGCCAAGCTGAGAAATAAAGATACTTTTCACCTGTAACGGGGTCGATAAATGCGTGAGCATCAATAACCTCATTCTCTACTCCCTCTCGTCCGGGAAGGATCGTAGCAAAATCATAAACAGGCTTGCCCTTGGAAAGAACCTCACCATCAAGGTTCTTGGAGCCATCAAGGCTTTCAAATGGACCGTAGGGAGTCTGAGAAACCGCTACGCTTATGCAATGACGGTGACCTGCATAGATGTTCTGCGCATTATAGAAAAGATAATAAACGCCGTCATCATACAAAACCTCAGGAGCCCAATAGTTATTGAATGCCCAAGTTTCGGAATAGTCGGGCTCAAACGCAACGCCAACGTATTCCCAGTTGGTCATATCCTTGGATCTCCAGCACTGGAAGCCGTGACACTGAATAAGGTCACTTGTTCCGTATGCATAGAAATATCCTGCGCCCTCACCTTCATCAACGTAAATAACGGTGGGGTCGGCAATCTGGAAATTAAGCTCGTTCAAATAATAAAGATTCTTATTATACGAATAATCTTCATAGGTGTCATTATCATATGTTTCGTAAGTGAATTCACCGTCAACAGCTGTTCCGCCATTAGTAGGAGGGCTAAGAATACAGCCAAGCGTCGTTGTCATCACACCAAACACCATAAACACCAGGATAAATAATGAAACTATTTTTTTAAGCATACATATCTCCTTAATTATACTTTCATTCCACTCGTAGCAACACCCTCAACAAATCGCTTTTGCGCGATAATGTACAAAACGATAGTTGGGATAATACTAATAACAGTGGCAGCCATCATCGCAGGAACGTTTCTTCCTGCAAAATAGCTCTTTAACTGATTCATAGCGATCTGGAGAGTATACATCTCGGGATCCTGAAGATAGATCAACGGACCGAGATAGTCGTTATATCCGCCAATAAATCCCAAAAGCGCTTGAGCAAGCAATGCAGGAACGGAAAGAGGAACCATTATTTTGAAGAAAATGCCAAAATAATTCATACCGTCAATTTCTGCTGCCTCAATAAGCTCAGAGGGAATGCCTGAATAGAACTGTCTCATAAAGAAAACACAGGTAGCTGCGCCAAACATACCGGGAATCATCAAAGGAAACGGTGTGTTTACCCAACCGATCTGGTTATAAATAATAAACGTGGGAGTCAACAAAATCGTACCGGGGATCATCATTGTTGCCAGCAAAAGTGAGAACATCTTATCTCTTAATTTGAAGCGAAGCTTGGAAAAAGCATATGCGCTGATTGCAGAGGAGAATAATCCCAATATTGTTGGAGGAATAACGATCCAAAGGGTGTTGATAAATCCCGAAATGATGAGGGGGACACCCTCATATGCGGTGCCCATATCATATTCAAGCACCTTTTCATAGCCTTGGAATGTGAATTCCTTTGGCCACCACGTAAAGTCAAGGCTGTTTGCCTCAATTATACCCTTAAAGGATGTGAGGAAAACAAGTGAGAAGGGCAACAATACCCACAAAGCAAATATGATCAATGCGGCGTATATCAGCGCCTTGCTGATCAATTCCCTTGCAGTAAGCTTCTTTTTCTTTGCTTTAATCATAGCTTACCCATCTCTTTGATACAATAAAGTTGATAACCGTAACAATCAGAATGAACACGGCAAGGATCAAAGCGGCGGCTGCCGCCTGTCCCATCTGGTTATTGTATTCAAAGGCCCTTCTGTAGATATAAAATACAATGGTCAAGCCATCGTTGTTGGGACCTGCTCCCTGTCCGCCGCCAATCATCTGCGGTCGGGTAAATTCCTGCAATGCCCCGATAAGTCCCGTTGTCAAAAGGTAAAATGACGTGGGAGAAACGCTTGGAAGCGTTATATTGAAAAAGCATCTGAAGGAGCCAGCGCCATCGACCTTTGCAGCCTCGTAAAGCGATCTGTTAACGTTTGTAAGTGCTGCGCCGTATAGCACGATTCCATATGCTGTTCCACTCCATATACCTATGATTATCAAGCAAAGGGTATAGGTTGAGGAATCGGTCAGCCAAGGAATTGCGGTCTCTCTGGTCAATCCGAGCCACGAATTGATTATTCCGTGATTCTGGTTGAAGATCAGCTCCCACATAAGTGCTACCGCTACAGCACAACAAACGTAAGGCACGAAATACACTGCTCTGAAAAAACTTCTTCCTTTAATATTTTTGGTAAGCAAAAAGGCAACTGTGAGAGCGATCACGATGCATATTGGCAAGGAGATCGCCATCTTGAGAGTATTTCCTATGGATTGCCAGAACATATGGTCCGAAAGCACTTCCTGGAAGTTCTGCAGTCCAACAAATTCCGCTTTTGCAAGATTTCCCTTTCCGGGAACCTCTAAAAACGCCATTGCTAATGCAAGAACCAACGGTATCATTCCAAAAAGAATGAATCCTATAACAGGAATGCTCGCCATCAGCGTCCCGCTTCCGCTTTCACCAAGGCCTCTCCTTTTCCTTTTTGTATGTATTTTTTCAAGCGTCATAATTTCGTTTATTTTTTATTATTTTTCTGTATACTTGAGCAATTTTGCATAAGTATCCATAAACTGCTTGCTTTCGAAGAACTCGGTCATGCTCTTCTTACCGTTTCTAACGTCACCGTTAAGAACACCTGCCCAGTCATCGATCCAAGCATTATCTGTAAGATACCACCAGTCACCTGCGCCCTGTACTTCAGCAGCATTGATGAAGATCTTGGAGTTGCGAGGCATCTTGTCGGACTGAAGGAATACTTCGGTGTTAGCGAGATCCTTCTGCAAAGGAATTGCAAAGCCCTTAGCTGCCTGAGCAGACTGTCCTTCTTCACTGCCTACAAACTCGATGAACTTCCAAGCAGCATTCTTTACAAGGGAGTTGTTATTGATGCAAAGACCAACAGATCCGCTGTGTCCTGCCTCAATACCGTGAACTGTTACTTCTCTCTCTGCGCCAAAGCCGTCAACGTCATAATCTCTGTACATAGGAAGGGGGCATACGTCCCAAGTGAAGTTAACACCTGAATCGGGATCACGGAAGTAAGATACGTTCCATCTACCGTCAACAAGCATACCGATCTCACCCTGAGCAAACGCCTGAGTCTTACCTGCATCGGAACCGATGGAGGAAGGTGTGGGAGTAATTCCGTAGCCATAAAGGTTAACGCCATCCACTGTATCAACGACTGTGCTTGTCTTAGCTGCAAGACGTACAAATTCTGTAAATGCTTCTCTCTGAGAAGGAAGCTCGTTAAGCTTACCCTCAGCTACCAAAGCCAAAACCTCAGCTGTGATTTCCTTGCTGTAGCTTTCACCTGCAACGCTTGTTCCGTTCAAGCCAAGCTTATCCTGATAGGAAATAATCTCGCCTGCTGCGTATGTATTACCGTTAACTGTAACTGAACCTACATCGTCAGCAACGATATAGTTGGGTGTAGAATCGCTGAGTGTGAAGTCATACCAACCACCGCCGTGATTAGGATCGCTTGTAGGAACGAACTGAATACAGTCACCGCCTACTGACCAACCGTAGTTGAACCACCATTCTGTGAAATAACCGTAAGCATTGGGATTGCTCATGCTATTCTGAAGAATATTGGCAACCTCAACTGTTTCATCCCAGCTCATAGGGATCTGGTTGTTAAAATACTTCTGACCGTTTGCAACAAAATAGCCGTATTCCTTAACTGTTACGTCAGCAAGACCGATATCAGCCTTTGTGTTACCTCTATCGTCCTTTGCGCCGCCATTGTAAGCGTCAAGGTCCTCAGCTGCAACGCTGATGATCTTTATTCCAGCTTTTTCAAACTCTGTTTCGTTATAGAAAATTACTGTGGGACCAATATCCTTGGGAACGCCATAGTATCTACCGGAGTCTGTTCCCGAAAGCTTTGTGTTAATGTCGTATTTGTAACGTGTAACAACGTTTGACCACATTGTGGAAAGATCGTAGATCGAGCTGTTATCCACAAGCTCTGTGATATCGAAAAGCAATCCCTGCTCTGCATAGGACTTATATCCTGCGTCACCAACGTAGAAAACGTCCAACTTGCTTCCTGACAAGGCAGTCTGTACTGCTGTTTCATATCCGTCAGAGGGCTTCTGCTTGATGTCCACTTCGATCGAGCCCTCATATTTTTTATTAAAGCGTTCTACGAGATCAGAGAACACCTCAAGCTCGTATTCGTCGCCGTTGATCCAGAACTCAACCTTTGCAACATCTGTGCTGGGACGAACGTTACCCTCATCGTCAAGCTCAACGTCAGTGCCCTTATCGCCATTACCGCCCGTACAGCTGATAAAAGCAGACAAGCACATAGCTAAGCACAAAATCAATGCAAGAAATCTTGATAAGTTTTTCATAAATTCACCATTTTTCTATATATTTTTATACCACTTCCCCCTCACGCGCACAAGGCACGTGAGGGGTAGATAAAACTTAACTGTTCATCTCAAAATATTGAGATTATTTTATTTTAAGATAAGACCGTTTTCGGTTGCGTAAAGGTTAGATGCCTCAAGTCCTGTTACCCAGATAAATCCGTTTTCAAGAACTGCGCCCATACATACCTGAACTTCACCGTCGTAATCCATTCCGCCGTATTCTGTTGTGAAAGGAAGGAATGTTTCAAATACTGTTGTATATGTTCCGTCACCGTTGTCTGTAGTTACAGCCTTAGAAGCACAGTATGCATCCCAAGTGCCGTTTTCGAACGTTGAGGTTGCCAACTGAGTATTGTAATTGCCGCAAATACGGAACTCGAGGTTAAGGAAGTTCCACCACGCATCACCAGCACCCTGAATTACATCAGTAATAGGTCTTGTGTGCGTAACTGTATTATAAACTACGATACCTGTGGAGAATCTTCTACCTGTAAGA
>SVGF01000117.1 GCA_015056475.1 Clostridiales bacterium | reverse complement strand
GGTTGCCGCAAAGCATATTGATCATTACGAGAGCGTACACAGCGCAATAACCGTTGAAGAAAGCTGTATTATGCCAAATCATATACATATTTTGCTTTCCATCAAGCGTTCGGGGCTTGAATATGACCCCGGTGAAATTGAGCTGAAGCGCTTTGTTGCCGAAATGACTGAAGAATACAAACAAAAAGTAACGTACGGGCTTTATGAATTCCTCAAAAGCATAGCAAGCCTGGGAGTAAGCGAGGATATGACCGAATTCTGGCACGACGGCTGTAACGTCAAAGTGATATCTTCCCTGAATGAGTACGGAAAGGCGTCGCATCACGTAAAGAACAATCCCTCCGAATGGGAAAAGGACAAGTATTATCCTATCTCCGAAATGTGAGCAATGATCCTCTCCGCACATTTGATGCCGTCAACCGCGGCGGACACTATTCCGCCCGCATAGCCCGCGCCTTCTCCGCACGGGTACAGCCCTTCAATACTTGAGCAAAGTGTTACTGGGTCGCGAAGTATCCTCACAGGGGACGAGCTTCTCGATTCTACACCCGTAAGCACGGCATCGTAGCGGTCGTAGCCCTCTATCATTTGTGAGAAAATCGGCAAAGCCGCCCTTATGGAATCAATAATAAAATCGGGCAGGCATTCCTTTAAGTCACATGGCACAAAACCCGGCTCATATGAGGGCTTAATATCCCCTATATCGGTCGAAGCCTTGTTATTCAATAAATCACCGGCAAGCTGAACAGGAGCCTTGTAGCCGCCGCCAATAGCCCAGGCGGCTTTTTCTGTTTTTCTTTGAAGCTCAATTCCCGCCAAAGGGTCGCTTGACATTAAGTCATCGGGAGAAACACCAACAAGCAACGCGGCGTTTGAATTATCTGCCATGCGCTTATATTCACTCATGCCGTTTACTGCAAGCATTCCTTCCTCAGATGCCGCAGGTACTACCACACCACCCGGGCACATGCAAAAGCTGTAGACGCCTCTTTTGCCGTTTGGAGTGCATGATATTTTATAGTCCGCAGTACCAAGCGCATCGTGGTCGGCAAAATCGCCGTACTGGCTTCGGTTTATCATTTCTCTTGGGTGCTCTATTCTCACGCCCATTGCAAATGGCTTTTGCTCCATTGCCACGTTGTAGCTTTTGAGCATTGCAAACGTATCTCTTGCGCTGTGCCCTGTTGCAAGCACGAGCCTTTTGCACGGTATTAGCTTTTTTCCTTCGGGAGTTGTCAGGCTGATACCCGACAATTTACCGTTTTCTACGATAATATCGTCAAGCCTATGGCTGAAGAGCACGCTTGCGCCCAAAGATATTATTTCTTTGCGCATATTTTTTACTACCGAAACAAGTCTGTCAGTACCAAGATGGGGCTTTGCGTTGATGAGTATATCGTCAGCTTCGCCGTTTGCAAATTTGGCAAACGTTTCAAGCACAAAGCGTATTCTTTCATCCTTTATTCCTGTATTGAGCTTTCCGTCCGAGAAAGTTCCTGCGCCACCCTCACCGAATTGTATGTTGCTTTCGGTATCAAGTATTCCCGTTTTTTTAAAAAGCTCAACACTTTTTGTTCGTTCTTCTACGGGAAGTCCTCTTTCAATGAGCGTTACATCAGCCCCTGCTTTTGCAAGCACGTAAGCACAAAAAAGCCCTGCAGGTCCGCTGCCTACAACAACGGTGTCGGCATTCTTATCTGCGGCGAGTGTTGGGGGTGTGTACGTTTTTCTTTCGGACTTTGCAACGTTTTTGTTTTTGCAATGCTTAAGCACCTTTTCTTCGTTTTTTACCAAAACCTCAACTGTATATACAAACCTTACGTCAGCTTTGTTTCTTGCGTCAACTGATTTCTTTAATATCTTCAGCTCAAGAATGCTTGCACCAAGCGCGGATCGTGCGGCTTTTTTTATATCTTCTTCGGTGCTGTCGAGCGGTAGCTTTATATTATTTATCGTTATCAACGGTAAAACTCCTTTGTGAGTAATAAGCTAATTATAATTCCATTCTCAAAATATGTCAAGTGTGTTTTTAAAAGCAATTGCGCATCCCTACTGTGAGCATAAAGGGATGCGCAATAATTAAGAAAGGAGGTCCTATAAACCTGTTACCAGCTTATAGGCGTATAATGAAAAAATGCAATGAAGAAAATCAATCTTCATCATCGGTCATATTCTTTCTTGCTTCCTCAACGATCTTAGCACTTACAGATGCGGGAACTTCCTCGTATCTTGCAAACTCTGTTGAGAATGAGCCTCTGCCCTGTGTCATGGAGCGAAGGTCGGTAGCATACTTGAATATTTCTGCTTCGGGCACTTCTGCATCGATCTTCTGCAAGCCGTTACCTGCGGAATCCATACCCATGATTCTGCCGCGACGCTTATTGAGGTCACCGATAATATCGCCCATGTAATCGTCGGGAACGATAACTGCAATAGACATTACAGGCTCAAGAAGAACGGGAGATGCTGTATCAAGCTTCTTGAACGCAGCGCGTGCAGCCATCTTGAATGACATTTCGTTAGAGTCTACGGGGTGGTAAGAACCATCGTAAAGTGTAGCCTTAAGGCCGGTCATGGGGTAACCTGCAAGCGGTCCCTTATTGATGATCTCAAGAAGACCCTTTTCAACTGCGGGAATGAAGCCCTTGGGAACTACGCCGCCAACAACCTCTTCGCCGAATACAAACTGCTCGTCGGATTCTGTATTGGGCTCAAATCTGATCCAAACGTGACCAAACTGACCGTGACCACCGGACTGCTTCTTGTGTCTGCCTTCGAGGCTTGCCTGTTTACGGATAGTTTCTCTGTAGGCAACCTTTCTGTCGATAAACTTGATGCTTACGCCAAACTTAGCCTTGAGCTTGCTTGCGATGATATCCATCTGCATTTCGCCTGCACCTGAAATGAGTGTCTGGTTTGTTTCAACGTTCTTTTCAACTGCAAACGTCTTATCTTCATCCATGAGCTTCTTAAGGCCTGTGAATACCTTTTCTTCGTCATCGGACTTTTCGCTTTCGATAGCGAGTGCGATGGACGGCTTGGGGAATTCCATATCAGCAAACTTAATATTGTTATTGGGTTCACAAAGCGTGTGACCTGTCTTAGCCTTGGAAAGCTTAGAGAATGCACCGATATCACCTGCGCAGATCTGCTTTTCGGGATTCTGCTTACTGCAAGCTACGCTATATACGTTACCAACCTTTTCAGAAACGTCTGTAAAGGGGTTATAAACTGTCATACCGGGCTCGATCTTACCGGACATAACCTTAAAGAGTGAGAGCTTACCAACAAACTGGTCAACTATCGTCTTGAAAATGAATGCGCTGAAGGGTGCGTCCTGATCACAAGCAACCTCAACTTCTTCTCCGTCAACCTCAGCAATGGGAGCCTGAGCGTCAATAGGTGAAGGCAAGTAGTGAGCTATCTGTCTTGCAAGAAGGTCAACGCCCGCGTTGTTGTAGCCTGAACCGCAAAGTACGGGAACGAGTGTGCCTGCTATTGTACCCTTTCTCATAGCGAAACGGATCTCATCGGATGAGAGTGCGCCTTCGTCGAAATACTTTGTAAGAAGATCATCGTCTGTTTCAGCAACAGCCTCTGTCAAGAGCTCAAGAACGTCTGCGATCTCATCCTTCATAGATTCGGGGATCGGTATCTCCTTGGACTCTGCTGTTCTTGTATCGTGAGCTGTCATGTGAACGACGTCAACCACACCTATAAACTCGCCTTTTTCATAGATTGGGAGCTGAATAGGTGCAATGCTCTTACCGAATTTTGCCTTAAGATCATCAACGATCGCCGCAAAATCTACGTGTTCCTTATCGATCTGGCTGACGAACATCATCATGGAAGTGCCCTGCTTTTTGCACTGTGCCCATGCCTTTTCCGTACCTACTTCAATGCCGTTTGAACCGTTGAGAACTATAACAGCGCCTTCTGCAACCTTACAAGCCTGTATCATTTCGCCCTCAAAATCGAAATAGCCGGGAACGTCAATAAGATTGATCTTACAATCCTTACGCATAAGCGGAGCTACTGCCGCGGATATCGAGATCTTACGTTTCTTTTCTTCCGGGTCGAAATCCGAAGCCGCAGTTCCGTTGTCGACCCTGCCAAGTCTGTCGATGACCTTAGCGTTGAACAATAATGATTCAGTCAATGTGGTCTTACCTGAACCGCTGTGACCGAGTATTGCAACGTTCCTTAAATTTTTTGTTTCCATAGTGCTTTCCTCCTGATATATGTTATATTGTTTTATGATGTAGTATATTCACCTTTGCTTCGGCTGAATATACGTTGAGTACAAATTAACAGAATACGGTTAAAGTATCTACTGCCGTTTTCAAAAAATTATAAATAAAAATAAATAATTTAATGTTTGTGTTTTAGTGTATTAACAATCTGCTCCCTGCTCCATAATGAGCTCAACGAGCTTTTGAGCGCTTTCAGCATCGCCAAGACAAGCTGTTTCTGACATTGAGTGAACGTATCTTGTGGGAACTGAAATGCATCCTGCGGGGATTCCCGCACCCGTAAGCTGAATAGCCGCTGTGTCCGTGCCGCCTGCCTCAAGAATTTCTATCTGGTAGGGTACGTTGTTTTCCTTAGCGAGCCTTACGAGCATTTCCTTAACTCTGGGTGAGCATATAAGTGAGCTATCCTTAACCTTGATAGCAGCACCGCCGCCAAGCTTGCAAGCCATGCTTCTTGTGGGCTTGATAGTATCACCCGTGAGCGTAACGTCAAGTGCAATACCAACGTCGGGCATTATAGCAAACGCCGCTGTCTTAGCACCTCTCAAGCCTACCTCTTCCTGAGTTGTGAATACGCAGTAAGTGTCGTACTTGAATGACTTTGCACTATTGAGCGCTTCAATAAGTATAGCGCAAGAAAGTCTGTTGTCAAGATAGGGAGAAGAAATGCAATCGTTTGCGAGTTCCACTGCGGGTGAATAGAATACGCAAGTATCGCCGAGGTTTACAAGCTCCTCGCTCTCCTGCTTTGAGAACGTGCCGATGTCAATATAGAATTTATCCATAGGACCTTGTGCCGTGCAATCCTTACCCTCGTATGCTACGATGCCTATCATGCCGTTTTTGAAGATGACCTTCTGATTTGCAATAGTTGCGGGAGAAATACCGCCAAGAGTTGTGAATCTCAAGAAGCCGTTATCCTCAATGTACGTTACCATAAGTCCAATGCTGTCCATATGAGCCGCAAACATCACCTTCTTGTCGCTTGACTCACCCTTTATAAATACGATGAGGTTACCAAGCGCATCCGTTGAAATTGACGTTGCTTTATCCTTAACCTTTTCGGTGATGTATTCTCTGACACAAGCTTCATCACCTGCCGGCCCGAAAATGCCGGTAATATCCAAAATCAAATCTTTCATATATAAGTAAACCACCTTTTAATTTGCGTTATTCGACAGATAAGCGTCTATAAGCTTTACCGTGTTGTTGTAATCGTCCCAAGAAGCAACGCTTACGGGAGAATGAATGTATCTGCAAGGTACGGATATAACCGCTGTAGCAGTGCCGTCAGCAGTAGTACGGATAATTCCCGCATCGTTTCCGCCAAAAGCGGCTCTCTTTATCTGGTAGGTAATGCCATTTTCTTGTGCGGCTGCTATAATATCACCT
>SVGF01000116.1 GCA_015056475.1 Clostridiales bacterium | reverse complement strand
ACCATCATCATACCGAGGTCAACGAATGCACCAAACTGTGTGATGTTCTTAACCTTACCCTTGATGATGTCACCAACCTTGTGAGCTTCCCAGAACTTGTCTTCCTTCTTCTGACGTTCTTCGAGGAGAACGACCTTTCTGGAAGCAACGATCTTCTTAGCGCTTACGTCAACGTCAATAAACTTAACCTTGATCTCCTTGCCAACGTGTGTTTCGGGCTTCTTAACGAAGTTGATTGCAAGGTGTGAAGCAGGAATGAATACTCTGAATGCGCCAAAAACAGCCAAAACGCCGCCCTTAACAACTTCTGTAACCTTAACAGTTACGATCTCGTCTGCTTCCTTAACGTTGATAACCTCTGCCCAAGCTGCTCTTTCGAGAACAGGCTTTCTGGAGAGAGTAACGTTACCGTCGCCGTCGTTCACCTGAACAACTTCAACCTCTACCTCGTCGCCAACAGAAATCACGTCGTGCAATTTCTGACCATCCTGGAGCTTGAATTCGCTCTTAGGAATAATACCATCTGCCTTATAGCCAAGGTTAACGTAAACGTTATCATCAGAAACTGAAATAACAACGCCCTTAACATACTGGCCATTACGCAATTTTACCATGGACTTTTCAAAGTCCGCCATTGTTGCATCTTCTGCAACTGTCTCAGCAATGATCTGCTCTTCCGTCATTTTACCAATAACCTCCTTGACAACCCAATCGGGTGTCGATGCTCCTGCTACGATACCAATGGTATTCGTATCTCTAAAAATATCAATAACATCTGCCGCTGATTGAACGGCATAAGTGTTATTACAACGTTTTTTACACAGCTCGTAAAGTCTTTTTGTATTGGAACTTGTTTTGTCCCCAATAACGACCATGGCATCAACCCTGCCTGCAAGCTCAACTGCTGCAGTCTGCCTTTGTGAAGTTGCAAGGCATATCGTATTGAACACCTTTACGTCACTTACCTTTTGTTTGATAATAGCTGTGATCTCATCAAATCTGTTGGCATCAATAGTCGTTTGCGCCACAACGCACACTTTTTGATCATGAATGCTTTGAAGTGCCACGTCCACCTCGGCAGTATCATATACGACCACGGAGCCACCATTGACCCAGCCGTTGATACCCATTACCTCGGGATGATCTTTTTTGCCGACTATAATAACCGAATAACCGTTTTTGGAATATTCATCCACAAGCGCGTGGATCTTTTTGACAAACGGGCAAGTGGCATCTACCAATCTGATACCCATCTGCTCAGCCTGAGAATAAATATCCCTGCCAACGCCGTGCGAGCGAATTACCAGCACGCCACCCTTAGCATCAGCCACGTTTTTAACCACAAAAACGCCCTTGGACTTAAGATCGTCCACCACAAATGAATTATGTATTATGGGACCCAGGGTATAAACGTTTGAGTTACTCTTTTGTGCTTCCTCTAAAGCCATATCGACGGCTCTTTTTACTCCGAAACAAAACCCGGAATGCTTACTGATCTCAACCTTCAAATGAACCTCTTTCACGCCTTATGTATTACACACAAAAAACCTATAATATTATACACCAAAACTCAAAAAATTGCAATCACTTTTTTAAATATTTTTTTACATTTTCGTAGATTTTTTCGGTAATTCCGTCCTTTACAGCATCGTCAAGCTTCTTTTCATAGAACTCATTTAGGTCCAAAGGTTCAGAAAATTCAATACTGCATTTTGAGAACCATTTTCTTGAGCCGCTGATAGTTGCAGTTACTACCTGTGTTTTTGACATATGAGCAATTATTGCCGCGCCCTTCTGAAATTCAAGAAGATCTGCATCGGTACGGTTCCTTGTGCCTTCGGGGAAAATGCACACAAGCTCACCGTCCTTAAGCTTTTTGAGTCCCCATTTAATTGAGCCGAGGTCAGCAGCTGTGTGGGAAACAGTCCTTGCTCCAAGGCAATCGGTAAGATACCATTTAAGCAGCTTATTTTTTATAAGTGCAGCCTTTGCATAGAAATACGTATAGCGTTTTTGTGCTTTGTGAAGACCCTTATATATAAGTATAGGATCCTCCGCCTTTCTGTGATTGGCACACAAAAGCACACCGCCCTCTTTTGGCACTCTGTGTGCCCCCTTAACCTCAAATGTAGGGTACTTGAAGCTGAAAAAAGCTGATGCAAGTGCCGCGGAAAAATTTCTTAAACCTATTTTGAATGACATTTTTATACTCCTTATATTCATCAAAGCTTATTTTACCACAAAAGTCCGAAAAATGCAATAGATTTATTTAAGTCAAGTAAAACGTCCTGTTGACAAAACTAAAAATATGTGTTATCATAAACATTAAATCAACATTAAATATCACGAGGTTATTATGAAGATATTATTAATTTTAGTTGACGCAATGCGTCCTGATACTCTCAAGGATATCCCATCCGCACAAGATATTATGTCAAAAAGCACGGTAACTCTTAATGCTACATGCGTGTATCCTTCCCACACTCTCCCCTGCCACTTGTCTCTCTTTTTGAGCGTTGACCCCAAAAGGCACGGAGTTTATGACAACACGTTTATACCAATGCGAGAGCCTGTTGACGGGCTTTGCGAGGTCTTGAGTAAAAACAAAAAATCCTGCGCATTCTTTTATACTTGGGACGAGATCAGAGACCTTGCAAGATACGGTTCATTGAATTTTTCATACATTTTCAAGGGCGAGATGCTGGGCTATGCTTATGCAAACACAAAGGTAAGCGATGAAGCAATTAAATATCTTAACGAATATCCCACAGATTTTGCATTTTTGTATATGGGACATCCCGACGTTGAAGGGCATTTTCACGGCTGGATGAGTACGCAGTATATGGATGCCATAGAATACTGCTGGAAAGATATCAACAGGGTGATCGATGCTTTACCCGATGATTACACAATAATCATCACCGCAGACCACGGCGGTCACAATTACGACCATGGCACAACGCTGCCTGAAGATATGCTCATCCCCATAATAATCCACAATAAGTCAAACGCCGATTTTAACGCAGACCTTTCAAACGCAAATATTATGGATTTTGCACCGTCAATTTGTGAGGCCTTAGGTGTTGAGCCAAACAGCCAATGGGAGGGCAAGAGCTTTTTAATTTAATCCCATTAAAGCGGGTCGTGGACGGATACATAATTATTGTATTAAAAATATATGGAATCTTCCACCTTTTTGCTATTGACAAATCATTCAAACTATTGTATAATTTTATCAGCTTGGCATAATTCGACAAGCACCACAAAAAAACATATTCAGAACGGAGAAAAAAACGAAAAACTTTTTTGCTGAATTCAAAAAGTTTATCACCCGCGGCAACGTGGTTGATATGTCTGTCGGTGTTATCGTCGGCGGTGCTTTTACCGCTATCGTTAACGGAATGGGTAATTTCATACTTAAGCCCATTGTAAACTGGTTCCTTGCGCTTATTTTCGGTGCAAATTCCTTGAGTGATATTTATTCATTCCTTACAAAGGCTTACAAGGACGTTGTTGACGAAGCCGGCGTTGTTATCGGTCAGGAGCTCGATCTTGCACAGTCCATCTACATCGACTGGGGTTCATTCATCAACGCTATTCTCAACTTCCTCATCACAGCTTTTGTGCTCTTTGCAATCGTTAAGGTGATCAACAAGTCCCGCGAAAATGCTTCAAATGCTAAGAAGCTTACACGCGAGCAGAAGGCTGAGCTTAAGGCTAACGGCGTTAATCGCCGCGATAAGGCTGCTGTTGAAGCTTACTTTGCTGAAAAGCAGAGATTGGCTGACGAAGCTGCTGCTGCCGAGGCTGCTGCTGCCGCTGAAAAGGCTAAGCTTGACCGCGAGGCTAACCCCACAACTGAGGATCTCTTGAAGCTTATTCTTGCAGAGCTTAAGAAGAACTGATGATCGCTATCAGGCATTCGTGCACCGTGGAATTTTCCACGGTGTTTTTTTATTCATTGCATAAAATTAACCTCAAAAGCTATTGACTTTACAGGACGAATTTGTTATAATTTATTTATTATAATTGATCAAGACGGAAGATACGCTTTTGATAAAACAAGGCACAAGATAATTTATATGGAACGCCTTGAGAGAGATCCTATTTATGCAGATGCTTGGGCAGCTATCAATTCACTTTGACAGGCACCCAAATAATATTATACTAATTTAACAAATGAGGTAATTTATGACACTTGAACAGATTTTAGACGACCTTAAAACAGACAGAATAAAGAAATGTATTCTCGATTCCGATATGTATAACGAGATGGACGACCAGTACGCTTTGGCTTACTGCCTCGGCTGTGACAAGATCAACCTTTTGAGCGTAAATGCCGCACCGTTTGACAACGGCAGAACAAAGGATTTTGAATCAGGTATGGTTGCAAGCTACGGCGAAACGTTCAGAGTTCTTGAGGTTTGCCATAAGAATGACGGCACTATTCCCGTATATGAGGGTTCAAGAGTAAGATATACTCCCGACAACAACTATGCCCCCATCGACAGCCCTGCCGCACGCAACATCATCAAGACTGTAAAGGAATCCGATGAAATAATTTACGTTCTCACAACGGGCTGCTGCTCAAACGTTACTTCTGCTTGCCTTATGGATCCTTCCATTACAGACAATATGTGCGTAATATGGCTTGGCGGTCACCTTTTGGAGAATGACAACTGTAAAGAGTTCAACCTTATTCAGGACTACGCTGCAGGTCAGCTTCTTATCAATAATGATATTCCCCTTATTCTTTTGCCCGCTTGCGGTCCCGATTCAACAAAGGGTACTCAGGCGCTTCGCTGTGGCTTTGACGAGCTTTGTAAGCTTGTTGGCGATGAGAATCCTCAGAAATTCTTCAGAGAAGCATTCCCCATGGAATTCGTTCACGAGGAGCATATGCAGGACAAGCTCGCTGAATGGAGACGAGTTATCTGGGATATTGCCGCTCCCGGCGTGATCTCAGTACCGCATGCTTACACGTTCAGTATTGTACCCGCACCTATTTTTGGTGATGACGGTAAATACGGTTTTGACAAAACAAGACATAAGATCATATATATGGAGCGTCTTGACAAGGATATAGTATTTGCAGACACCTGGGCTTCAATCAATAGCCTTTGATACTATTTTAACACATTGAATATTTATAGAGGTAACAGTATGACGATTGAACAGATACTTGATGACATCAGATCTCCTCGCATAAAAAAGTGTATTCTCGATGCCGATATGCATAACGAAATGGACGATCCATACGCTTTAGCGTACTGCCTTGGCACTGACCGAATAGAGCTTTTGAGCGTTAATGCCGCACCCTTTGATAACGGAAGATCTACTTCTTTTGAGCAGAGCGTTATAGACAGCTATAATGAAACATTAAGATCATATGAACACTGCAATATCGATCCGGGCGTTATTCCTGTATATATGGGTTCAAACAGACGATTCTCATCCGACGATGACTTTGCACCCATTGACAGTCCCGCAGCGCGCAATATTATCAAAACCGTAAAGGAATCCGACGAGATAATTTACGTTCTTACAACGGGTACCTGCTCAAACGTTGCATCAGCATGTCTTTTGGATCCTTCCATTAAAGACAACATGTGTGTGATATGGTTAGCTTGTCGCGAAATTGACTATCCCGAATGTATAGACTTTAATCTCGCTCAGGACTTTGTTGCAGGTCAACATCTTTTTAACTGCGGTGTTCCACTTGTGTGG
>SVGF01000115.1 GCA_015056475.1 Clostridiales bacterium | reverse complement strand
TATTGAAACATTTGAGGTAGAAATGCGGACAGCGCATTTCATTATGTTATAATAATCGCAGACAAGGTACAAACTTCGTTTGCTCAAATGCGATTATTGAAACATTTAAGGTAGAAATGCGGAGAGCGCATTTCATTATGTTATAATAATCGCAGACAAGGTACAAACTTCGTTTGCTCAAATGCGATTATTGAAACATTTGAGGTAGAAATGCGGATAACGCATTTCATTATGTTATAATTATATAGCTATATAGCTTTCGCGTGTTGCGAAAATCATTTTTTAACAAGGAGATATTTTATGATGAATGCAAAAGTGCACGAGTTGTTAAATCAGCAGATCAACAAGGAATTTTATTCTGCGTATCTGTATCTTGATTTTTCAAATTATTTTGAAGACGTAGGGCTTGACGGATTTGCAAGCTGGTATAAGATCCAGGCTCAGGAGGAGCGAGATCATGCAATGCTGTTCTATCAGTACCTGCAAAATGAAAATCAAAAGGTAACTCTTGAGGCAATTGAAAAGCCTCACAAAGAGATCACTTGCCATATGGATGTACTCAAGGCAGGCCTTGCACACGAGGAGTACGTTACGTCATTGATCAACGATATATATGCTGTGGCATATGAAGCAAAGGACTTCCGTACGATGCAGTTCCTTGATTGGTTTGTTAAGGAGCAGGGCGAAGAGGAAACAAATGCTAACGATCTGATCACAAAGATGGAATTGTTTGGATCCGACCCAAAGAGTCTTTATATGCTCAATCAAGAGCTTGCAGCAAGAGTATACACTGCTCCTTCGCTCGTTCTCTGATTTTTGGTAAACTAATTTGCACGGAATTCAATTTTGGATTCCGTGTTTTTTATTCATAGTAAATAAACGTGTTGTTTGGTCCTTAGATCTTGTGCTTTTTGCTCCACCATTAAGCTTTTCATTTTTTACTTTCGGAGATTGTTAACGTTACCGTTGATCACATTAGCGGGCAGTTTTAAGTTGTACCAAATTACAAGCTTGCTCAATAGTTAATGCAAATGTGTAACAGCTCCGCAAATTTGCAAAAATACATAATTATTATAAATTATTCTAAAAAAATCCAATATTTTTTATTGAAATATGAGCAAAATTATGTTATAATAATGTAGAATGAGATTTGTGATTTTCAATCGTAAATCTTTACAGCTTTAGTCGATTATACGGCTTTTAGCCTATAAAATATTTACTAAAGAGTGTGCAGAGTAAATACTGTGCGTTAAGTGCTATGGGATGGAATGTCGCTCATAGACGAAGGTTCATTTAGAGCTGCGGTACAGTATTGCATTCGCTGTACGTTGACTGTGCTTGTGCATAGCGTGACGGTAGCAAAGCTTGTGCTATTCGGAAAAGGAACATTTATGTCACACGGAAAGAGTCAGCAAAGCTTAAAGTCAATGGTTCTTTGTGCCATGCTTTTGGCTGTAAGTGTTTTGTTGACAAGGTTTGTATCACCTCAAATGGGTGATGCTGTAAGATTCAGCTTCGGAACTATCCCGATAATGCTTGCAGGTATTGTCTGCGGTCCTGTTTACGGGCTTGTTGTTGGGCTCACGGCTGATCTTTTGGGATTCTTTATCAACCCAATGGGAACGGCGTTTTTGCCGGGCTTGACCGTATGCTCAGGTCTGTTGGGGTTAGTACCCGCATTACTTTATGTTAAATTATTTAAGAGTAAAAATATAATTTGGCTGATAGTTGCGGTAGCTGTATCCGAGCTTGTGATCTCGGGGCTCATAAAATCGTATTTTCTTATGGGCTACTACGGCGGTACGTATTGGATATGGGCAGGGCCAAAGCTCATAAATGCCGTTATTATGGCAATAATAGAGATCCCCGTACTTAAATTACTGTTGAAGATATTAGAGAAGAAGAGTAAATAAATACATCAAGGAGAAAGTATGTATAAAATTTTGGTTGACTCCGGTTGCGATCTTGGCATGGAGTTTTTAAGAGAGAATGATATTGACCTCATTACGCTGTCCTATTTTTTGGATGGTGTTGAGCATGTTGATGACGGCGTTGATAAGGAAGCTATCAAAGTGCTTTACGATGCCATGCGTGAAGGAAAAAGTACGTCCACGTCACAGCCGCTTCAAGAAAATATCTATCAGAGCTTTGTAAAATATGCCAAGCAGGGCGTTCCCGTGGTCTACGTTACACTTTCATCGGGCATCAGCGGTACTTACGGCTCAGCATGCATCGCAAGAAATCAGTGCATTGAAGAATACCCCGACGCTAAGGTCGAGGTGGTCGACTCTCTCAGCGCGTGCGGTGGTTACGGTCTTTTGGTAAGACGCGCGCTTGAAGAAAAAAATAACGGCATGGACTTTGATTCGCTTGTAGCATGGCTCAACGAAAAGAGGCATCAGCTTGCGCATTGGTTTACTGTTGACGATCTTGAGTATCTCCAGCGCGGAGGCAGAGTATCCAAAACTGTTGCAGTTGTTGGTGGCGTGCTTAAGCTCAAGCCTGTTATGAGAGTTGACGAAGAAGGTCACTTGGTTTCTGCAGGCATTGCAAGAGGCAGAAAGAATGCACTCAAGGAACTTATAACAAACATTATCGACGGTTGTAACGCATACATCGATACCGACTACAAGCAGACCATTTGTATCAATCATGCAGATTGCCTTGAGGAAGCTCTCATGTGCAAAAAACTCTTGATGGAGAACGAAAAAACGTCAAACGTTATCGTTGATAACGTTGGTCCTACTATCGGTTGCCATTCAGGCCCCGGAACAATGGCTATATTCTGTTTTGCAAATTCAAGAATGAAACAAAAGGCTTAAAACTTCCTGTAAGGAGCATAAAAAATGAAGCAATTCTTAGATAACTTAGTACGGTATATAGAGCCGTATATAGTATATCCCGACATCATTTCCACAGTCGTCGATATACTTTTGCTTACGGTTATTGTGTATTTTATAATAAAATTTCTCATCAAAACTACCGCAGGCAGAGTTATTCGCGGAATGGTGCTTCTGTTTGTGTTGACAGGTGTTACGGAGTTTTGCGGGCTTACTACCATAAATTGGTTGCTCGAAAGCTTGCTCAGCGCGGGTCTTGTGGCGTTGATAGTAATATTCCAGCCCGAAATAAGGCGTGCACTTGAAAAGTTCGGTCATTATTCGTGGCTGTCCGTAAGGCATACGCTCGACACTTCCAATGCAGCTCAGATCACAAACGCCATATCTCAGCATTGTGAGAGAATGTCAAGCATCAAGTGCGGATCGCTTATAGTTATAGAGGGCAGAACAAGAGTTTCATCCGAAAACGGTATCCCAATGGATGCCAAAATATCCGGTGAGCTGCTCGATAATATTTTTACTGTAAATACACCCTTGCATGACGGTGCTGTAGTTATCCGTAACGGCAGGATCGCCGAAGCAAAAAGTCAGCTTCCACAGTCAAACAGCTCTGCCATACCCAGCGAGCTCGGTATGCGTCACCGTGCCGCAATAGGCGTTACGGAGGCGTGCGATTGCTTTTCAATCGTTGTTTCGGAAGAAACGGGCAAAATATCATTTGCCGAGGGCGGCACTCTCGTAAGAGATCTCGATCCCAAAAAGCTCAAGTCAAAGCTTCTTGAGGTGTTAAGGGACAGAGAAATGATATCAAAAGAACAGGCAAAGACCCTCGCAAAGTCGGATTCCGAAGAAAAGGAGGGCAACTGATCAATGAAAAGAAAGAGTGCAAAAAAAACCAAGACCGAAAAGCTCGGCTTGATAAAAAATATACTTCTGATCATTTTGTCGTTTCTGATATCCGTTGCTCTGTGGTTTATGGGTACTTTTAAGGATCAGACCCCCGTTACAAGGCAACTGATCGATATTCCCGTTACTATAGTTGGTGAAAATGTGTTGACCGACAAAAATCTGTATTTCAATGATATTGGAGATATCAAGGTTAATGCAACGATAAAAGGTGTGTCAACCGCAATATTCTCTGTAAAAATTGATGAGATCGTGGCAGTTATTGACGTTTCAAGCTATGCTTCGGGTGAGTATTCGGTATACCCAACACTGCAAAACATTGGTACGGCTGTCACCACCACCAAGATCGACAGCGTTGATATAGTAATTGAGGATATCGTAACAAATCAACTTGATATTGCACTTGAGGTTGAGGGTAAACCCGTAAGGGGCTACGAGGCAAGACCGGATCTTGCTGAGTATGAATCCACGGTTTCGGTAACTTGCAAAGCATCAATTATGGAAAAGATTGCAGGTGCAAGGATCAAGGTAAATGTTGACGGCAAGAGGACCGCAGTTACAACAACAACTAACGTTGAATTGCTCGATATTGATGGTAACGTCATCAACGATCCCGGCATAAAGCTTTCCGTTGAAAGCGTCAGCGTAAGATTGCCCATATCGTTGATTGAATTAAATTAAAATTGAAGTGCTGATCGGCAGAGATTATCTGCCGATCTTTGTCATATATAGGTGCTCAAAAGCATATAATTTACCACAACTGGAGGGATATTATGCACGAAGAACTTATATTGGAAAAATATGTGAATGATCCTGTCAGGCTGACGTTATCGGACGGCTTACTTTGCTGTAAGGGCGTTGTAATAGCAAACGACGTTGAATATTTTGACGCAGTTACAGACACCAAAGGTAACGTTCACGGAATTTACACGGACAGTCAGCAAAGGCTGATATATTTTCATAATATCAACAGAGTGCCCGAGGCAAAAATAATTGCTAAACGACTGTGCTCCGATGCGCAGGCATTCATAAGTGAGGAGGATGGCGTTTTGCATTTGCTCGTGGTTGGCGGAGCAATATCAGGGCAGATAGATCATTTTTACACGTCCGGCAATAATTGGCAAAAAAGTAAAAGCCTTTTGATTGGTGACAAAGCTTATACGTCATCATGTCCGTGTCGCGACGGGTGTTTTGCAGTGTTGCTATCAAAAGACGCCGAGCAAACTCTGTGGCTGGTTAAGAATGCATCGTGGAAAAAGATAAGTAATTTTAATATAGATACCAAAGCTGAATGCATATCGCTTGCAAATCGTGATGACGTAATAGAAATAATATATCCGGACGGTGACGATATGCTGATGAAGGAGGTCAATATTTCAGAAAATGAAAGCTTTGAGGAGGAGAGTATGGCAAACGGCAACATGCTGAATTCAAAATACATTATGCAGATAAACGAAAATACAAAGAAATTGGAAACTCATTCCGAGCAGATAGAAACGCTTAAAACCGCATTGGCTGAGTGTGACAAAATATCACGACAAATGATGTCGGTAAGGGAGAGCATGAAGCTTTACGAAAATCAGATCAATCAGCTCAACATAAGATTGCAGGAGCTTGTAAACAGGTTTAACGGGATCATACGGTCAGCATCAAGATGATCCCGATTACACAATACACAGAATATCATATGGATCATTTGCATTATTGCAGATCCGGGTCTTATTGTCCCAAGAATAACGTAGAGAATTCCCAAAGTAAATTCCGCTGTGAATATGCGTAGTGCCCTTAAGGACACTACGCAGCGATATAAATCCCTTACGGGATTTGCGATATATCTTCGATGCGATATGCCCTCTCGGGCGTGAAGGGGATTTATATCATATCGCAACCGACCGCAAGGGAGGTTATATCGCTTTTGAGCGTAGCTTGCATGGCAAGCCGCGAAAACATATCGCATTTGCGAAAGCAAATATATCGCCATAAAAAAGAGCTTCTGTGTCCACAGAAGCAGTGCTT
>SVGF01000114.1 GCA_015056475.1 Clostridiales bacterium | reverse complement strand
GAGCGCAGAAATATCTGTTGAAGCGACGTCCCAACGTTGAAAGCTATGTTGGATGAAGCTTGGCATCCTGTTACTGCGCCTGCATCGTACTGTATGGCTGATATTTTTCATGCTTGCAGGGCTTTTCTTTGCAGCGAAAGTGAATATATCTGCAGTAACGTCAAGGGCTTTTTGAAAACACCGTATGCTATAACGTCCCCGATTACCGTTACAAAGAACGAAATGATACTTTCAGCAAAAGAATTGAGAGCCGACGGTTGGTTGCCCGAAGCCATTAAGGTTGGCAAAAACTTGCTTGGCCCCGCCGATTGGTTAAGAGCGGCACTTTGCGTGCTTTGTGGGGAAGATGTTGTTACTGTAAAGCCGGAACAATGGCAGATAGATATGGATCAGTTTGCAAAGCTAAGGGACCTTGATCTGAAATTAAAGTGGATCGATACTAAGCATCTTATGGATAATTATTTGTCACAAAGATCCCGTTTGCAGAGCTGGACTATAAGGCTACCGGAGGGTTATCCGAGGAAAATAGCTTTATGATCACGCTAACGCACTTGACAAATTTATAATAGTATGGTATAATTTAAGCATAATATGAAAGGGAGGTGAGCTATATGACAAAAAATAAGGTTTTAGGTTTGACGTTTTCTGCAAAAAATTACAGAAGAATGATTACCCATACATTCCTCGCTGCAGCCACAAGGGAGAAGTCTACCCATTTTTGCCCATGTAGCTGCGCCTTAAGTTCTGTTTTTCAATAATATTTGAAATCTGATCACTGCGGACAGCTACGGCTGTCCGTTTTATTTTTTTACGGATATCACCGGTAGAACTTCACCCTATGGCTTTTGGGTAGGTTGATCTATCGGTGCTTTTCTATTTAAAAATAATGATCAGGAGGAAATTTTATGAGAATATTAAAAATAACAGAGCTTTCGCATTCTTTTGTGGAAAAAAGCATATTTAATAATGCGGAGATGGTGGTTGATGAGGGTGACAAAATTGGGATTGTTGGCCCGAATGGCTCGGGTAAGTCGTCGTTACTAAAGATGATAGTTGGGCAGATAGTGCCCGACAACTGGAAAATACAGATGCACCCAAATACAAGAATAGGATATCTTGACCAATATGCAGATATTGATAGGATGCAGACTGTGAATGATTATTTATACGGCTCTTTTACTGAATTGTATAAATTAAACAACATGGTGGATGAATTGTACGCTTCGGTAGATGAGCTTAATGTCGATGAGCAGATGCGTGCAATAGAAAAGGCGCAGAATATACTTGATCTGCTTGAGAAAAAGGAGTTTGAGAGGATAGACAAAAAGGTAGAAAGCGTACTTTACGGTCTTGGCTTTCAGGATGCGGACCTTGGCAAAAGTATATCACAGCTTTCGGGCGGAATGAAAACCAAGCTTATTTTGGGAAGATTGCTTTTGAGTGATTTTGACCTTTTGATATTGGATGAGCCAACAAACTTTCTTGATATAGGTTATATTGAATGGCTTGGCGATTATCTTGCAAAGTACAAGGGTACTTTTATTGTTATTTCTCACGATAAGGCTTTTCTTAACAAGGTAACTACAAAAACGGTTGAGATAGCAAACCGCAAGCTGAAGTCTTACAAGGGTAATTACGATGCATACCTTAAAGAAAAGGAGCAACGTGATGCAGTACAGGAGAAGCAAGCGATAGCGCAGGAAAAATACGTAAAATGGGCGCAGGAAAGAGTAGCGCAAGAGGAGCATAACGAAACCAAATCTGCAAAGTATACGTGGCTCAAAAAGATGCTTGCTAACCTTGAAAGAATAGAGCACCCCGACGAAATAGTAAAGCCGCAGTTTGAATTTAAGCACAAGCACGGAGCATCGCACGTAATAATAGAAGCACAAAAGCTTTCGGTAGGCTATAACGGCACTGCAATTTTACCGCCGCTTGATCTGACTGTAAAAAGAGGGGAAAAGGTGGTGTTCAAGGGATTTAACGGAATAGGCAAGACCACCCTGCTTAAAACTCTTTGCGGTGAATTGGAAGCTGTAAGCGGACAAATTGAGTATGGTAAAGATGTTTTCAGCGTATTTATAAAGCAAGAGGAGGATTATGATTATAATTTCTCACATTTTGATAAGATAGACCGCAAAACAATGGGCTTAAAGAAATTTAAGGAGCGAAACGTTATCGTAATAGAGTTTGCAAGGGATCATTGTCCCGATAAGCCGCAAAAGCAGATACAAGGTGCTTTGCAATCCTGCGGAATTAAACCGAGCCACTTTTTTAATCCTGTAAGAACACTTTCGGGTGGAGAAATGACAAGACTGAGGCTTTGCCTTGCAATGCAGAATCCTGTAAATCTGATAGTGTTGGATGAACCGACAAATCATCTGGATGTATATTCAAAGGAGGTGCTTATGCACGCACTTGAAGAATTTCAAGGTACTGTACTTATGACAACTCACGACGTAAACGTGGATATATCGTGGGCAACAAGAGTAATTGATCTTGAGGAATTGTTTAGTTGAGGTGTAAAATGAATATAGGTGAAAATATTAAGCGCTACAGAAAAATGCGCGGTTTAACACAAAACGACATCGCACTTGTAATGAAAGTTACCTGCCAAGCGATAAGTAAGTGGGAAACAGGCGACTGTATGCCCGATATAACGCGACTGCCTCTGCTTGCAAAGGCTTTGGGTGTGTCGGTTGATGAGTTGCTTTCTGATTTGGATGATACTAAAACTTAAGGCAAAAAATGTCTTTTCGGTTGACAGTAGAAATCTATTATGATATAATATATAATAGATAAGAATGTAGAATTTAGTGTCAATGTGTACGGGAGGTGTTAATTTGAGGTTAAATACCAATGCATTAAAGGAATCAATTCAGTCGGTATTACCGATTTTTGCAATCGTGTTGGTGTTGAGTGTTTCGTTATCGTCAATGCCGTCGGGAGTGCTGGTAATGTTCTTGTTTGGAACGTTGCTGCTCATTGTAGGAATGGGGTTGTTTGCCGTTGGTACAGAAATGTCAATGACGCCCATAGGCGAGGGAATAGGTTCACAGTTCTCAAAATCAAAGAATATAGTTATTCCGTTATTGATATGCTTTGTGTTGGGCGCGATAGTTACGATCGCTGAGCCCGATCTTACCGTGCTGGCAGATCAGGTGCCGTCAGTACCCAGCATTGTGCTTATTCTCTTTGTTGCTCTTGGAGTTGGCATATTCTTAGCACTCTCACTCGTCAGGATCAAAAAGAATATAAAGCTTTCGGCGCTCTTGATTGCATTCTATGCGGTGGCGGTAATTCTTGCACTTTTTGTGTCAAAGGATTTTATTCCTACAGCATTTGATTCTGGTGGCGTTACAACCGGTCCCATTACGGTGCCGTTTATAATGGCCCTCGGTGCAGGTATGGCAACGATGGGTGGTAATAAAAATTCGCAGGAAAACTCATTCGGTCTTGTATCATTGTGCAGTATCGGACCTATCATTTCCGTATTGATACTCAGTATTTGCTTTAAGCCCGATGCCCAAACTTCCGAATCCATAATACATATTGCCGAAACAACAAAGGATGCATTCGTGCTGTTTATGCATGAGTTGCCCGACTATGCTAAGGAGGTGCTCATTGCGTTCTCTCCCATAGTTGCGTTGCTTGTTATATTCCAGATCATATTCCGCAAATTCCACAGACATCAGCTCTTGAGGATATTTGTGGGCTTGGTGTATACGTATATAGGACTTGTGCTTTTTTTGACCGGTGCAAACGTAGGCTTTATGCCTGCAGGTAAGCTCATCGGCGCACAAATAGCAATGAGCGATAGCAAGTTCTTGCTTATTCCCGTTGGTTTGATAATGGGTTATTTTGTGGTATCTGCCGAGCCTGCAGTGCATTCACTCAAAAAGCAGGTTGAGGAGATTACAAATGGCGAGATAACGCAGAAGGCTATCGGGCTTGCGCTATCGGTTGGTGTTGGTGTTTCGGTTGCTATTGCAATGCTCAGAGTAATAACCGGTATTTCAATATTCCCATTCCTCATTGTGGGCTATTCCATATCCCTTGCGATCACATTCTTTGTACCGCCGATCTATACGGGTATTGCATTTGACTCCGGCGGTGTTGCAAGCGGTCCCATGACAACAACGTTCATGCTCCCGTTTGCTATTGGTGCATGCGAGGCGTTGGGTGGAAATATTATGACGGACGCATTCGGCTTGGTTGCAATGGTTGCTATGGCGCCGCTTATAACCATTCAGGTGCTTGGTCTTACAAGCAGAGTAAGACGTTCTCAGCGATTGAAGAAGGCTAAGGATGAGCTTTTGAATATTACTGACGACGTTATCTACTACGGGGAGGAATGATCATGGGTGAATCTAAAAGAATAGTAATGATGCTCTCCATATTGGGTAGAGGCAGGGGTAAGCAGTTTATTGAGATGCTCAACAATAAGGGTATTCGTTACCACATACAAAGTGTTGGTCAGGGTACAGCTTCATCCGAGATGATGGGTATTCTTGGCTTGGGGTCCAATGACAAGGACGTTGTTATAAGCTTTGCAACTGACGAAACCGTATCTACATTTGTTAAGGATTACAGCGACGGCATCGAATCAGCTTCAAGATTTGGTGGTATTATGATGGTAATGAAGTTAAGCGCAATAAACAGAATGTCCGCTGAATTGCTTTCAAAAGCGGATAAGACCAATACCGAGAAAGGAAATGACGTAAAAATGAAGAATGAACATAAGTACTACGTAATATTTATTACTGTAAATCAAGGCTTTTCCGACGAGGTTATGGAAACAGCAAGACGCGCAGGCTCTACAGGTGGCACAGTATTAAGAGGAAGACTTGCAGGAGCAGAAAGATTCGAAGCGGTTGGTGACGCTGAAACCTTGCAGGATCAAAAGGAGATAATAACGATATTGGCTCCCGAAACCAACTATGCTGACATAATGGATGCAGTAAATAAGGAGTACGGATTGATGAGTAAGGCTAACGGTATTGTATGTGCTGTACCGGCAGAAAACGCTCTTAAGATCTGACAAGAATAAAGTTTAAGCTCGCGGTGGGGAATACTCATCGCGAGCTTAATTAAAAATAAACATAAATTTTTTGCTTGTTTGCTATTGACAAAAATTGTATTTTGCTGTATAATATATCACGTTGCTCGGGGTTGATACCACATAAAAATTTAATTAAATTTTGAAAAAAGGGTATTGACAAAAAAGTGATTCTGTTGTATAATATAACAGTCGTCGGGTGACAGTACGAAATGCGGGTGTAGTTCAACGGCTAGAATCCCAGCCTTCCAAGCTGGTCGTGTGGGTTCGATTCCCATCACCCGCTCCAATAAATTTTATGCGTGTGCTTGTAGCTCAGCTGGATAGAGCAACGGCCTTCTAAGCCGTGGGTCGGGGGTTCGAATCCCTCCAGGCACGCCAGATATGTGGTGGGTATGGCTCAGTTGGTTAGAGTGCTAGGTTGTGGCCCTGGAGGTCATGGGTTCGAATCCCATTACTCACCCCATTTTTTTGTTGGGGTGTAGCCAAGTGGTAAGGCACGAGACTTTGACTCTCGCATTCCGCAGGTCCGAGTCCTGCCACCCCAGCCAGTTTTTTAATTGTGCGGGTGTGGCGGAATTGGTAGACGCGGTAGACTTAGGATCTACTGTTCGCGTGGGAGTTCGAGTCTCTTCATCCGCACCATCCTTTATAATTTATATGCGGGAGTGACTCAGTGGTAGAGTGCCACCTTGCCACGGTGGAAAT
>SVGF01000005.1 GCA_015056475.1 Clostridiales bacterium | reverse complement strand
GAAGTTATGCCTTACGGCATAATGAAGTATTATGCTTGCGCATAAAATGAAGTTAAGTGCGCCGCTCACTTCCGCAGAAACTTCACTGTCCGCAGGACAACTTCACTTGCGGAGCAAACTTCACGCGCCGAAAGGCGCACTTAGTTGAAAAACCGACAAGTTTCGACTTGTCGGTTTTTCTGGCACGCCCAAAGGGATTCGAACCCCCGGTCTTTCGGTTCGTAGCCGAACACTTTATCCGCTAAGCTATGGGCGCAAAAGTATGGATGCTCTCTTGAGCAAATTTACAATGTATATTATACTAAAAATATGCGAATTTGTCAAGAGCTTTTTTGACTATTTTATTGAATACAGTTTTAACCCTTAATATACTTTTTAAGCTCGTCATAAAAATTTTCACGTGTTCCTGCCATTATCACAATAATGATCTTATTATCTACGTACTCCACTCTGTACGCAAGCTCATAATTAGTTTTATTGTAAAAAATATCATATCCATATATACCCAAAAGATCACCCGTTTTAGATGTCCCGACAGTATGATCCTGTATGATCTTGTCAACAGCATCTTTATACAAAGCTTTCAGCTTTTTATCCTTGATCTTTTTTAAAAATTTCGCTGCAGGAGGCAAAAATCTGACATCAGTCATTCACAGCCTCCTCGTCACCAAAAACATCCTCGTAAGTAGCGTATTCTCCGTCACCGTTTGCTACATTTTCAGCCTGTGCTATCATTTCTTCAACCGCAGGTCGAATACTTGCCTGCTTTTCCTTGAACTTTTCTAAAAGCTCCTCACCTGAAAGGCCCTCACCAATAAGGTCTGCAAGTATCATTTCTGCAAATTCGCCACCCGAATACTGCTTTGCGGGACGAATTACAAGCTCATTCCCTCTGACAATGCATTCAGCCTCGGTTTCAAAGCCGAGCATAGAAAAAAATTTCTGCGGTATTGTGATCTGCCTTTTTGAAGAAATACTGACTATCTTTTTTTCCATAACAGAATTTCCTTTTGATGTAGATATACTCATCTCGTCCCCCTTATAGTATATGCAATTAATTTTCAAAGTTTCTTTGTTTCTTTGTTTTCTGTAATTATTTTACGTCATTTTTTACGTTTTGTCAAGTGGTTTTTGTCTAAAACTAAAAAATTACATTTTAAAAGCGAAAATGCCTGTGTTCCCACAGACATTCCCGCCTTCAACAAAAACAAAAAAATAAAAAATAAAGGAGTGTACGCGCCCTACGTTTCATGCGCCATGAAAAAGATTCCTTATTAGCGAAATTAACATCGGCACACCGCCCGGAGTGGGTGAAGGTGAGCCCGCAGGCATAGTCGGGAGAATATCCCCATAGTATTCCTCAAAGAAGTCCTCATAGTCCTTCAGGAAGTCCTGAACGTAGACCCAAACATCTTCCCAGAATACCACCACAAGCACAGTGCAAGCGAAAATTATCACGCCTGTAAGCACAAAGCTTGCAATGTAATATGCCATAAATTTTCTGAAATGGGTGTAAAAGCAATCACCGGCGTTTCTTGAATAAGCAAGCTTGCCCGTTTTCATGTAGGTATCAAGCTCCGATCCTGCCTGAAGAAGCTTGACCGCACTTATTATTCCAAAAACACCAACCGGAATGCCAACCACCGTAATACACAATGTGCCCGCTGTTATGAGCAACATTATTGCAACCAATTTAGACCAGCTTATCATGCTTCGCGCCATACGAGGCTTGATGTAGAAGGTTATTTCATCACCGTTACGATATGAAAACATTATTTACCTCCTCACAACGATCAACCGAAAAAGACTGATCCCAAAGCTGTATAATACACAAGACCCGAGCTTAACATCGATATTATAAGGCTCCAACCGTAAAGTCTGTAAAAATTTGAAAGCTCGTCACCCAAAAGCTCTTCCTTGTAGGAGTTATTGCCGTCGACCGCGTCAAACACGATTCCTGCGGCACTCTTGAGCTTTAATGACGCAATGACAGTGATTATTCCCACAGCTAACTGTGATGATACGCACATCATTATACCGCCAATGAGCGTAACTATTGCAACGAACATCATTGCTCTTGCCATCTTTTTTGCTTTTTCTACGGACATCGTTATGGGGAACAAAACAGGATCACCCGGCTTGGTGTTCTTGTTGTATTCATCCTCATACTGAGGGTATTCTCTGTTTTCATTTTCGTCAAAAGAAAAGTCTTCCATATGCCCCCTCCGCAAATATCCATAAATTTAGTCCAAAATATCGGCAAATATCGTTACTGAATCCAAATTCATGTTAATTATAACACATAAAATAATAAAATTCAATAGCAAAATTAAAAAAATTTGTATATTTTTAAGGTTTTTTTAGTTTTTTGTCGAATTTTGTCTGAAAATATCCCTTATCCACTCCACATCGCTACCTTTTATGCACCCTGTAAGGCATAACAGCCCCACATATGCATAGCCCGAAAGTATCATTTCCGGAATACTTCTGTAAACATTATCCGCGCCCCAAAAGCTTGATAACGTCCTTATCACCAGAACCGCACCTGCCGCACAAAGTGCGGGTGTGAATATCCAGCCCACAAGACGCAGCCTTACCCCTGCCGATCTCACCAGAATATATACGCTCACGGCACAATTGAATATCTTGCAAATATACATTGCAACCACATATCCCTTTATTCCCATGTGGGGCAAAAGCACCGTTACCAATATTATGCTTAAAATTGAGTCTGTTATACTTATTTTCATAGCATCTATCTGCTTATCAACTCCGCTGAGTGCGGCGTCTACCACAGAATCAGTGTAAAGCAGAGGTATTAAAAATGCCATCATTTTTATATATTGGGCAACTGCGCCGTTTGAATATATCATCCTGCATATTTCATCGGAAAATGCAAATACTATTACGGATATACCAACCGAATATATTCCCGTCACCTGCAGAGCCCGCGATATTATGTAAGCGGTATTGTTTTTGTACCCCAGAACCTTGCTCTTTGTTATTTCGGGCACAAGCAAGCCCGCCATAGCTCCCGTTACTATCTGCGGAAACATTATTACCGGAAACGCCATTCCCTGCAAAATACCGTATTGCTCAAGTGCAAGCTTTGCGTTTACTCCACCCAATCTCAAGCTGTGAGGTATCAACAGATTTTTTACTGTACTCAACCCCGATCTTGCATAGGACGTTACCGCAACGGGTACTGCAATTTTTAACATATTTGAAGTCAAGCCGTCAGGCACAGCACCTCCCTTGGCTCTTAACCTTACAGAATCCGCCACAACGCTTGCAGCAGCACCCAGAGTTGTAATTATATGTGCTACCCCACTTCCGCCTATAACGGCAATGCAGGCGTATTCTATCCCCTTTGGCAAAAGCACTCTTAATCCGAGAGTCACAGCAATAACGGTTATAGCTTCATCAGCTATCTGCACAGCCGCCGAGCGCTTGACCTTTCTTTGTGCACCGAGGTATCCCCCAACCACGCACGAAAGCGAGTTTACGGGCTGAAGCAGAGAAAGTATTTTTATACACCGTATACTTCTCTCATCAGCCAATACCACGCTTGATATCCACCGAGCACTCAGATAGCCGGTTATACCCGTAGCCACACCGCATATCAGCGCAAACACAGTACATCTGACCATTGCTGAGAATATTTCTCTGTGTGCATCGCGCCCTGCCGCACTTGAAACAAGCTTTACAGTCGTTACGTGTACCCCACCGGTTGAAAGCGTCACCATAAGCCCGTTTACCGACATTATGACGCTGAATAATCCCACACCCTCGCCACCTATCCTGTTTGATATATACACGTTGAACGCCATTGATATCCCCTGCAAAAGCAATGACGTCACAGTCATTATTGCAGTATTTACAATAAACTCCTTTGCTCTACCCATTTGTATCCCCCTTTTTGAAAATTATATGTTTAATATCCAAATTTTAGGAAATACTTTACTTGTAAATACATAGCAAGAGGATATTGTTATGAAGCTATTGATCCTGCCCGTCGTTATACTTTTATTGCTTGCTCTTATAAATTACAAGCTGAAGCTGAGAATATATATAAATACCGCCACAACAAGCTTTGATTTACACACTTATTTATTTGGTATAAAAATCAGGCTTCCGACCTCAACACGCAAAAAGAAAGCTCTCTCGCCACTCACACGTATCAAAAACACGTTTGAATATATTGACAGAATATACGTAAAAAAGCTTACCGTCCACTCTGTCATTGGCTTGGACGACGCATTTGCAACTGCAATTGCCGTGGGTGCAATAAGGACGCTTTTTTGCAAAATATATACAGCTTTTATAAAAAACTTCAAAAATGCTTCCCTTGACGTGAGAGTTTTGCCCGAATACAATAAAGATATTATCACTTTTGAGCTTGACGGCACGTTTTTAATAAAAATACTCGATATTTTAAGAATACTTATAATAAACAAACGGAGGAATAAAAATGACAAGACCAATTCAGACTACAATGGAAAGCACACTAAAGGAGATCCGCAGCATGGTTGACGTTGATACCGTTATCGGCGAGCCCATAAGCATCGACGCCATCCGCACGGTAATACCGTTTTCAAAGGTTAGCTTTGGATTCATAAGCGGTGGCGGTGAGCTTTGCGATAACGTATTGAACAAAAATTCACCCCAACAAGACGACTGCGACCCGCTGAATTTTATAGGCGGAGCGTCGTCCGGTGTAAGCATAAAGCCACTCGGATTTATTGTGAGTGACGAAGCCGGCATAAAGCTCCTCTCTGCTGAATATGCTTCATATGCAGACAGAATTATTGACAGCATACCACGGCTTATAGAGGAGATAAAAAACATTGTCACTAAGCACAAAAATAATAACAGCTAACATCATATTTTCTCTTATACTTTCTTTTATTACCCCTTGCTGCTCCTTTGCCCAGACAAGCACGCTCACAGCAGAGTGTGCCCTGCTAATGGAGATGAGCGAGGGGCGAGTGCTTTATTCAAAAAACGAGCACGCCATCAGATACCCTGCCAGCACCACAAAAATACTTACCGCTTTGGTAGTAATAGAAAGCTGTGACCTATCCCAAACGGTAACCATCCCCGCCGAGGCTCAAGGAGTTGAGGGCTCATCCATATATCTCAAAAAAGGAGAAAAGCTCACAGTTCTTGAGCTTTTATACGGCTTGATGCTTCGCTCCGGTAACGACGCCGCCACAGCGCTTGCCTTACATTGCGGCGGCACAATATCGGGTTTTGCAGAAATGATGAATCAAAAAGCATCATCCCTGGGATGCACGTCGTCGCATTTTGTAAATCCAAGTGGACTTCCCTCACCTGAGCATTACACAACAGCTTTTGATCTTGCACTTATTGCAAGAGCCGCAATGCAAAACGATACCTTTGCCAGAATCGTTTCCACAAAAAAGATCTCTATCCCTTGGGAAGGCATGGAGCACGATCGCATTTTAATAAACGAAAACAAAATGCTTTACAATTACGATGGTGCAAACGGCATCAAAACCGGTTACACCATTGCGGCGGGCAGATGCCTTGTTTCTTCTGCCGAAAGGGATGGAATGACGCTCATTGCAGTTGTGCTCGGCTGCAGACCTATGTATGAGGAATGCTCTGCTATGCTTGACCACGGATTTGAAAATTACGAGCTTAAAAAAATCATTTCTCAAAACGATCACAGCGGTGTCATCAACGTTACCGACGGCTTTGACGATTGGCTTAATTATGCAGTAAAAGATGAATTTTATTATCCTTTAAGCCAAAACGATACAGTCAATATCAAAAAGCAAATGTATTCGACTGAATATCCTGCACCCGTAAATATCGGTGACGAGGTAGGAGTGCTTACAGTTTTTATTAACGGCGACAAAATAAAAAGCATCCCCCTTGTTACAACAAGAGGGACTAACAGAAACACGTTTATTGAAAGATTAAAAACTCTTTTCAGAATATTTTTGAGTATATAAAATAATTATGGCACGTTACGTCGAAATTTGACGCATCGTGCCGATTTTTGTCATAAAATTATTACTGTCACCTTTTTACCGAGCTTTTGCGCTCTTTTTACAGTATATTGAGTGCCCTTTGAAGCACCGTCCCAAAAAGCAATGATCTCATCTGCATAATTTATTATTTCATCATTTCTTTTTATGGGCGCTGCCCTTCCGTATCTGTTATAATCGGGCAAAAACTCCGTATATTTTATAGATCTTGAAACAGCGTATTCTTTAGCGCAAAGATCCGCACCCCTTGCACCGCCGGAAACTATCTCGTCAATCCCATCGGGTAAATACCGTTCAATATCCTCCACTATTATTCCTCTTGACCCAATAACTGCAAGCTTCATTTTTGCCTCCGTACAACCTGTATATGTATATTTTATCATACACAGTACGAAAAAGCAATCTATTAGTGTGTATTTGCATAGTGTGAGTGTGTCGATATTTTTTCATTTACGAGATATACTAAGTATTATAGAATAAACACCAAAATTTCGTAAAGGAGAGTTAATATGGAACAAACTCACTACAAAAAATGGATCAAGATAGGACTCAACGTAGCCTATTACAGAAAAGAAAAATCATTAACACAGCTTGAGCTTGCAGAGCTTTGCGAAGTCAGCAGAAACCATATTCAAAAAATCGAAAGCGGATGTTCAGCCTCGGTTGACGTGTTTATGACTATTGCAGAAAAGCTTGAAATTGAGTTATGGAAATTATTTGAATTCAGATAATTTATCAATTAAAAACAATCTCATCATTAAGCTTTTTTGCACGCTCATATGCAGTTTGGTAAAAATCGCCAAGCTCATCCTTGTGTGCTTTTACAAATTCCACAGCATCCGCCGCAAGGGTAAATATTTCCATATCCCTCATAAGATCACCAAAACGGAATTGTTCCTTACCGTGCTGTCTTAATCCGAAATATTCTCCCTGACCTCTCAGCTTCATATCAAAAGAAGCAATTTCAAAGCCGTCGGTAGTTTTAACGAGGCATGAAAGTCTTTCCTTTGCCATTTCGCGGTTACTGTCCGAAATAAGTATGCAATGTGACTGCTCTTTTCCCCTACCTACTCTGCCCCTCAGCTGATGAAGCTGTGCAAGGCCGAATTTTTCTGCGTCTTCAATGACGATCACGGTAGCGTTTGGCACGTTTACACCAACCTCGATCACCGTTGTGGATATCAGCACGTCTATCTCGCCGTTTGCAAATGCAGACATCACCTTATCCTTTTGATCTGCCTTCATGGAGCCAAAAAGCATTCCCGTTTTTACCTCGCTGAGCTCATTCTGAGAAAGCCTTGTAAAATGCTGCTTTACGGATGCCTTGTTTTCATCCTCATCCTCTATTAACGGGCATATCACGTAAGCCTGAAAGCCTGCCTTTACCTGCTCAACTATGAATTTATAAATCCTCTCCCTCATAGTGCCGTTGACTGCGTAAGTTCTTATGGGCACTCTGTCCGGCGGAAGCTCATCTATTACCGAAACGTCAAGATCACCGTAAACCACCATCGAGAGTGTCCTGGGAATGGGTGTTGCCGTCATAACCAGCATATTTACGGGTTTGCCCTTGTTTTTAAGGTTCAATCTCTGCTTAACACCAAATCTGTGCTGCTCGTCCGTTATAACAAGCCCAACGTTTTCGGACTCAACGTTTTCCTCAAGCACAGCGTGTGTACCTATCAAAACGTCAACCGTGCCGTTTTTGTAGCCCTCAAGCACAGCTCTTTTTTCGCTGACCTTCATGCTTCCCACAAGAAGTCTTGCGGTAATTCTTTTCCCATCAAACGTTTTTTCAAACGAAGCCAGATGCTGTCTTGCAAGCACCTCGGTTGGCACCATAATTATCGATTGAAAACCTGCACTTTTTGCCATCCAGCATCCCGCAAAGGCAACTGCAGTCTTACCCGAGCCAACGTCACCCTGTATCATTCTGTTCATGGGCTTTTGCTTTTTTAAGTCGCGCAAAACGTCGTCCATTGCCTTTTTCTGCGCATTCGTCAGCTTGTACGGGAGCATACTTTCATATTCCGCAACCGCATTGTCGCTCACTTCAACTGCGGCATTGCCCTCATCACGCCTTGCGGCGGAAAGCATTTGTCGCATTCTGAATTCAAAAAACTCCTCGAATATAAGCCTTTTGTTTCCCTTTATGCACTCATCCTCACCCGTGGGGAAATGTACGCTTCTGAGAGATTCAACGTAGCCCTGAACATCATATCTTTCTCGTATCAATTTTGGCAGAGTGTCGCACTCCTGCCCGCCACCGATATGCTCAATACCAAGTCTTATGAATTTTTGCAGCTCCGATTGACCTATTCCCTTAATGCTTCTGTAAACAGGCTCAAGCACGCTTTGGTTGTACTCCTCGGTTGACGAAAACTTTGGATTTACCGCCTGCCAGAGTCCTTTTTTGTACTCAACCGAGCACTTTATACAGTAACGCTTGCCCTTTTGAAGCGCATTCAATATATACGGCTGGTTAAACCAAGTCAACATAACGTCGGTCGTGCCCGTTTTTATTCTCCAGCGGATGAACATGCCAACAGTTTTTGCGTATTGACGCGTTGCAGTACCATCATAGGTAGCATAAAATACCACGTTGCCTTTTTCAAAAATATGGGCAGGTGAATCGTAATATCTGTAATATTCATATCTTGTGGGATAATATTCCACAACGTCGCGCACGGTATTGATCCCCGCCAAAGCAAACGCCCGTGCCTTTTTTTCTCCCACACCCTTAATAACGCTGATGGGATCGTTTATACTATTCATATTCCTCGCTAAAAAAAGGACGGCAAAAAAGCCGTCCAGAAAATATCTTTATCAGTCAACTGATACCAGTATATTGTAAACCGGCTGACCACCGTTATAAACCTCGGCATCAACAAAATCGTACGTTTCCTGCACGTAAGCTGCAAGCTCCTCAGCAAAAGCCTGTGTTGTACCCTCACCGTAGTAGATAGTAACGAGCGAGCTTTCCTCGCTTACCATCTGAGATATCATCTCCTTAGAAACCTCCATAAGCTCTGCGCCGGAAACCTTGAGCTTGTTCTTGATGAGTGCAATAAAATCACCCTCATGAACCTCAATGTCGTCAATAACAGTATCTCTTACAGCGTTTGTGATCTGACCGTAAGCAACGCTTGAAATTATCTCCTTAAAGGACTCCTCTGTAGCGTCAATGCCGTCATCGGGATTATACATGATCATAGCGGAGATGCACTGCTGAACGCTCTTTGTGGGAATGATCCTTACGTCATAACCCTCACAAAGATCCTTTGCCTTTTCAGCCGCAAGGATTATGTTCTTATTGTTCGGGAATACTATAACGTGCTCTGCATTAGCCTTTTCGACTGCGTGAGCAATATCCTCAATGCTGGGGTTCATTGTCTGACCGCCGCCAACTATGATATCTGCACCGAGCGACTTAACGATCTCTGTGATACCGTCACCCATGGATATAACAACTATACCTATATCCTTCTTTGGTGTTACCTCACCCTTTGCAGCTTTCATTTCTTCGTTCTGTAAGCGCATATTCTCGATCTTAACGTCCTGAAGCACACCGTACTTTGTTGCAAACGCCAAAACCTCAACGGGAACGTTTGTATGTATGTGTGTCTTTACAACGCCTTCCTGATGAATAACGAGCATTGAATCGCCCTTGGGGTCAAACTCTGCCTTAAAAATATCCTCTATATCGGAGGGGAATATATTATCGGACTCGTAAACAAAGAATTCAGTACAATACGTAAAAGTGATATTGTCTGCATCGTGCTCGTCAACGAAATCGTTAAAGCTTACCTGCTCAAACTGCTTTTCGGTAGTCTTTTCGTACTCCTTAAGGTCAAGAGTTGAATCCTCCTGAAGCGCCATTTCAAAGCCTCTGATTATGCAATAAAAACCCATACCGCCGGAGTCAACAACGCCAGCCTGCTTCAATACGGGAAGCATTTCGGGAGTTTCATCAAGAGCCTTTTTAGCTGCCTTGCATATTTCAGCAAAGAACGTATCAAAATCCTTAACGTTGCGCTTGATATCAACAGCCTTTTTTGCAGTAAGACGTACTACCGTAAGGATAGTACCTTCGGAAGGCTTCATGACAGCCTTGTAAGCATTGTCCGCCGCAGATTGCAAAGCATCTGCAAAATCTGCTACCTTAATTTCATTCTTTCCTGAAAGGGACTTAGAAAAGCCTCTGAATATCTGAGAAAGAATAACACCTGAGTTACCTCTTGCACCCTTAAGTGCGCCTGTAGACACGGCACTTGCTATACCTGTTGCGGTTATATTGGTTGTCTTTGCCGCTTCCTTCAGGGCAGACTGCATGGTAAGTGACATATTTGTACCAGTGTCGCCGTCCGGAACGGGATAAACGTTCAATTCATTGATGAACGCCTTGTTTTCCTCAAGGTTGTGCGCAGCACAAAAGAACATATCCTTGAGTAATTCACCGTTTATTATGTTAGTATTCAAAACAAAACACCTTTGTCAGATCTCAATTAAAGTCTGACGCCTTCCACAAAAAACTTTATCCAGTTGACCTTAATACCGGTCAAATTCTCTATCGTATAGTTAACAGCGCTGATAATATTATCTGCAACCGTGTTGATAGCTATACCGTACTTTACTATAACGTGCATCGAAACTATAACCTCATTGTCAACAACGTCAACGGTTATACCCTTCGTTACGTTTTCTTTTCCCAAAAGCTCGGCAACGTCATCTGTTATTCTTCGAGCAGACATACCAACCACACCGTAGCTGTTGAGCGCAACATTTCCGGCAATAGTAGCAATTACGTCTGTGTTTATATTAATAGTACCATTGTCATTTTCGCGAATTACGTTCATATTAACCTCCAGTATATAATAGTAGTTACATATATTTTACCTTTTTTCTCTAAAAAAAGCAAACAAATATATGCATAATTTGTAAACTTTTTATTAATTTTTTATAAAGTTACTCCATCCTTGAAAATGGATATCTCCTTATAACCGTTTATCTCGTTCTTTGCAAGCGCCTTACCCGATGCAAGATCAAGCACGTATTCAAAGAATTCCTTGCTCATTGCTTCCATAGAAACACCGTCAACAAGCTGACCTGCGTTAAAATCTATCCAATTTGATTTTTTTGTAGCAAGTGCGGTATTTGTTGCGACCTTTACCGTCGGCACGGGTGCTCCAAGTGGTGTGCCTCTGCCCGTTGTAAAAAGGATAGCGTGAACACCCGATGCTGCAAGAGCCGTACAAGCAACTATATCGTTACCCGGACCTGTCAAAAGATTAAGACCCGGCTTTTGAGCAGTTTCACCGTAGTTCAAAACGTCAACAACTGCGCCAAGACCGCCCTTTTGTGTGCAGCCGAGGGATTTATCCTCAAGAGTTGTGATGCCGCCCTTTTTGTTTCCGGGAGAGGGATTTTCATAAATATTCTGCTCGTATCTTGTAAAATAAAGCTTGAAATTATTTATCATGGATACGATCCTCTCAAATATATCCTCGTTTTCGGCTCTGTTCATAAGAATAGTTTCGGCACCGAACATTTCGGGTACCTCAGAAAGAACTGTAATACCGCCGCAAGCGCAGAGCATATCGGAGAATTTACCCAAAAGAGGATTTGCAGTAATTCCGGAGAAGCCGTCGGAGCCGCCGCACTTAAGACCGATCTTGAGCTTTGATGCAGGGACGGGCACGCGCTTGAATCCGCCCGCATAATCAATAAGCTCGCTTATGAGCTTCAAGCCTTCTTCAATTTCATCCTCAACGTTCTGAGTAACGAGGAATTTTACTCTGTTCTCGTCATATTCACCCAAAACAGGCTTGAAATTATCAAGATTGTTGTTCTCACAACCAAGACTCAATACAAGCACACCACCCGCATTTGGATGACGGATAAGACCTGCAAGAATCTTCTGCGTGTTCAGGTGGTCGTCACCAAGCTGTGAGCAGCCGTATGGATGAGTGTAGCAGTAAACACCATCAACCTTAGAAATATTTGAAAGCTCCTGCGCCTTTTTTGCCAAAAGCTCGGCAGTCTTGTTAACACAACCAACTGTGTTGATTATCCATATCTCGTTACGAATTCCGACCTCGCCGTTTTCTCTTACAAAACCGTCAAACGTGGCATCCATCTTCTCTATAGCAGGTACTTCAACAGGCTCGTACTTGTATTCAAGCAAACCCTCAAGATTAGTCTTTACGTTGTGAGTATGTACCCATGTACCCAAAAGGATATCCTCAGTTGCATGACCTATCGCAAAGCCGTATTTCATAACGTTTTCACCTGTATTGATGTTTTTCAATGCAAATTTATGACCGCAGGAAATATCTTCGCAAAGGGTATATTCATTACCCTCGTACTCAAATACTTCACCCTTTGACATGTCGTGAAGTGCAACAGCAACGTTGTCGTTTTTGTCTATCTGTAAGTATTTCTTCATAATGTTTTCCTTTTGTATTTAATTTTATATAAACTTATTTATACAATTCTATATTTTTATATTTTTTGATTTTGAATAATATCCTGATCAGGCTCCTCATCCATCACACTTTGCGTGCCACCTTGATGTTTTGCTTGCAAAACTCGGTGGTCGCTTGCGACCTTGTTCTCCCACTGGAGAAGACTTTGGTTTATCCGTAATAACTTGGTCTTTATTTCCAAAATATGTTTAGATACCAAAGCATAATACATTTTGTATTTTTGTTCTCTATATTTAGGATTTTTGAATAATTCTCCAAGAAATCTCACTTTTGATATGTGCCGATCCTAATTTTTCCCGCAAAATAGATTGGGCTACCATAGCCCAATCTATTTTGCACTTCCGTTTTTGGGGTTTGGGGGCTTTTTTGAAAAAGTCCCCAAAAAACCTCACTTTTGAAAAAGTCCCCATGAAAATCATTTCAACGTTACTATAGTAACACCGGTGTCACCCTCGCCGTATTTACCAATACGGAATTTATCGCAGTGTCTGTGCTTTCTGAGGTATTCATGCACAGCGGACCTTAAGGCTCCGGTGCCCTTTCCATGAAGAAGTGTGACCTCAGTCATACCGGACATGAGTGCGGCATCAATGTATCTGTCAATTTCGATATAGGCATCCTCTGCCGTAAGACCTCTCATATCAAGAGTTGATGAAATAGTGCTTGCCTTAAGCTCTATCTTTTTGTGGTCGGAGGGATTTCTTCCCTTGTTCTCCTCAACCTTTTCTTCCTTTGGCAATTCAAGCTCGTTAAGCTTTGCCTTGAGCTTTAATATACCAACCTGCAAAAGCACTTCATCGCCCGAAACGGAAAGAATAGTACCGTTGTTTGAAAGATGGCCAACCCATACGGTCATGCCCGGACGCACCTTGTCGGCAGTAAGCCCAACCTTTTTCTCGGTAACCTTTTGGGTTTCATACTGCTTCTTTTTGTCGGCAAGGCGCTTTCTTGAGCTTTCGATAAGCTCGTTTTTATCCTTGCCTGCCATACCTTCGGTATTGTATCGAAGCTCTTTGATAATATCCTTTGCCTCAGCTTCAGCCTCGCTTATAATTTGCGATGCCTTCTCCTTGGCTTTTTCTATCTCTTGCTGACGCTTTTGGGCTATCTGTGCAGTCTTTTCCTCGTAATGACGCTTTAACTGCTCAGCTTCTTCCCTTGATTTTTCCGCATCTTCCCTTGCTTTTTGAGCCATAAGATTATTGTGCTCAATGTCCGCAATGAGCCTGTTGACGTTGAGCTCATCCCTGCTCATGGTGTTTTGAGCAGATTCTATTACAGCATCGGGAAGTCCAAGCTTTCTTGATATCTCAAGCGCATTACTCTTGCCCGGAATACCAACAACAAGCCTGTATGTGGGCCTTAAGGTTTCAAGATCAAACTCCATGGAGGCGTTCTCCATACCCTCGGTTTCAAATGCGTAAGTCTTGAGCTCGCTGTAGTGAGTCGTTGCAAATGTAAGAACGTTTTTCTTTGATATCTCCGTTAAAATCGCTCTTGCAAGCGCACTACCCTCAACGGGGTCAGTACCGGTACAAAGCTCGTCAAACAGCACCATTGTGTTGGCTCTCAAGCCCGTGATAATAGATACAACGTTTGTCATGTGGGATGAGAACGTGCTCAGATTCTGCTCAATAGCCTGCTCGTCACCAATGTCGCACACAACGTCGTCAAAAATACCCATTGTAACTCTGTAGGCAGGTAAGAAAAAGCCCGTTTGACACAGTAAAATAAACAATCCCACAGTCTTGAGGCTTACGGTTTTACCGCCAGTATTCGGGCCCGTGATTATGAGAGTTTTGAAGCCGTCACCTATGGTGACGTCGATCGGCACGCAGGTTTCGGGATTCAATAACGGATGTCTGCCCTTTGAGATCCTTATGCAGAGCTTGTCACAGATATCGGGCTTTACGCAATCAAATGCATTGCAGAAGCCCGCCTTTGCAAACAAAACGTCGAGCCTTTCAAGGGCATCCTGATTGTCGCAAATATCCGCTCCGTTTCCTCTTATGTTCCTTGAGATTTCCGCTAAAATTCTCTCCTCTTCATGCTTTTGTGCAGCTTCAAGGCGAGCTATCTCATTCTTTGTTTCGACAACTCCCGCAGGCTCAATAAACACAGTTGAGCCGGTTGATGATTGGTCGTGAATGATACCCGGAACCATGCTTCTGAATTCAGACTTGACGGGAATAACGAATCTTCCGTTTCGCTCTGTTACAACTGCATCCTGGAGATATTTTTGAACGCTCTGAGAACGGATGAGCCTTTCAAGGACTGCTCTGACGTTTGCATTCTGCTGACGAAGCTCGCGTCTTATCTGCCTTAATTCGCTGCTTGCGCCATCCGCAATTTCAGCCTCGGGAGTAATGGCGTTTGATATATCGGCAATGACGCTCTTGCAATTATATATATTAAATGCAAGGTCCTTCAAAAAAGGAAGCTCGTCAATAACGTCCGATTCAAGTATAATATTTTTTGCATTTATAGCGGCTTTGCACACGCCCATAACTTCCAGAAGCTCGTCGGGACGAAGCACTCCGCCTATTTTTACTTTTTCAACGTACTTTTTTACGTCCGTAAAGTATTCAACGGGATTTTTTGCCGCAGATGAAAGAAATCTTGATGCTTCATCAAGCTCGTTGAGCATTCTTTTTACTTTTCTTTGCTCAGTTTCGGGATGAAGCAAAAGTATCTGCTCCTTTCCCGCGGCTGATACGGCGTATTTGGACGCCATTTTTAATATTTTATTATATTCTAATTTCTTTATAGTCTTTCTGTTCATATGGATCAAATCAATCCGGCAGCCTCTCTGTCAGCATAGATAGTCACGTCGGGGTGAAGTCTTAATGCTGTTGCGGGGATGCTTTCATCTGCGACAGCTGTATCAAGAAGCTTCATAAGAATATCGTGCTTACCCTTGCCGGTTATAAGAATAAATATTTTTTTAGCTGACAGTATTGTGGAAATACCCATTGTCATTGCCTGCTTGGGAACAAGATCCTCGCTTGCAAAGAATCTGGCATTTGCCTTGATTGTGGATTCGGCAATGCTTGTAACGTGTGTAACGCTGTCAAAAGCTGTGCCGGGCTCGTTAAAGCCTATGTGACCGTTGTTACCGATGCCCAAAAGCGCAAGATCAGCACATCCGGATGCTCTGTACTTAGCCTCGTAATCAACGCATTCCTTTTCGCAATCAGTTGTCTGATTGTCAGGGATGTTTATGTTTTCGGGCTTTATATCAACGTGTGAGAAAAGATTTCTCTGCATAAAATTGTAATATCTCTCCTCGTGGTCACTTTCAATTCCGATGTATTCGTCAAGATTGAACGTAACCGCATCCTTGAACGATACCTCACCATTCTTATACATTTCAACAATGCTCTTGTACGTGGGAATGGGTGTTGAGCCCGTGGGCAATATAAGCACACTTTCGGGTTTTGTGTTGAGCTGAGCTGCAACTTCCTTTGCTATCATGTATCCCATCTGTGTGGGGTTGTCAAATACCTTTATCTTCATATCAATTCTCCTTATATAAAATATTTATAATTTTCAATTAAAGTTTTTTAACGGATACTCTTACGCCGTTATTCTCTATCATATCGTAATATTCAAGCACCTTATCCTCAAAGCCTTCGATTGCAGAAAGATCTTCATCCCAGAAATCGCAGTTTGAAAGCACGGCGTGAACGAGTGCTTTGTTATCGTTTGCATATTTTGAATTAATTTCTGCAAAGAATTCTATAACGTCGGGCTTGTCGCAAATATCGTATTTATTACCGTCAATATTACCCAAAAGCTTTGAGTTTTCTATCTCGGTTCCCTTATAGAATCTTATGAGTGCGGAAAGCGCAAACGTTGTTCTTGTGGGGAGCTTACCGAGTCTTGCAATATATTCCTTTACGGACGGAAGCACTCTTACCTTGAACTTTGAAACAGAGTTCAAGCTGATACTCAAAAGCAAATGCTTGATAAAAGGGTTTGCAAATCTCTCAAGAACTGCCTCGGCAAACATGAGCTTTTCTTCCTCGGGAAGATCAAACGTGGGGATGATCTCCTCAAAGATGCCCTTTTTCATAAAATTGCTTATATCCTCATCATTCATGCAATCGCCCACGGTTTCAAGACCAGCAAGATGCGCAGCAAGCACTGTCATGGTGTGAGCACCGTTCAAGATTCTCACCTTTCTTGTGCGGTAGGGCTCCATATTATCGGTCCAGAGCACGTTAAGGCCTGCCTTGTGGAATGGGATCTCCTCAGAATATTTCTTATCGCCCTCAATAACCCAGAAATGGAATATTTCACCCGTATCAACGATATTATCCTTATATTTCTGCTCAGCTGTGAGAGCTTCGATCTCATCCCTTGGATATCCCGGAACGATCCTGTCAACCAATGTATTCATAAAAGGACAAGCATTTTCTATCCAAGCCTCAAATTCAGCACCCAAGCCCCAAGACTTTGCGTACTTCAATACACAATTTTTGAGATTATCACCGTTTCTGTCTATCAATTCGCAAGGAATGATGATAAGACCCTTTGCTTTGTCACCGCAAAAAGCCTTGAATCTCTCAAAAAGTACAGCACAAAGCTTTGCAGGGAAAGTATTCTGGCATATTCCGGGAGTATATTCCTCATCCTTGTATTCGATACCTGCCTCGGTTGTGTTTGAAATAACGAAGCGAAGATCGCTGCTTGTTGCATATTCAAGAGTTTTTGCCCAATCGGAATAGGGATTTATACACTCCTTTATGCAGGTAATTATTTCCTTTGAAACCTTTACCACGCCGTTTTCGATACCTCTCAAATAGAGAGTGTATAAGCCATCCTGAGCGTTTATCATGTCGCTCAAGCCTCTGTCAAGCGGCTGAATAACTGCAACCTTACCGTTAAAAAGTCCGTCGTTATTTATTTTATTTATCATCCAATCAACGAACGCTCTTAAAAAATTGCCTTCGCCGAATTGCATTACCTTTACGGGCATATCGTTTGTATTGCCCAATTTAATTTCAGACGGAATATTGTTATTTTCTATATATTTTTTTGAAAGTATATCCATTTTATTCTCCTCGATCAAATAATATCCTCATCAGAAAGGTCTATGAGTGTGTAATCGTTTATCATATTCAAAAGCGGATCGTCATTTGACGCTGTGGTAATAAATGTCTGATAGTCGCTTATGTAATCAAGCACGAGCTGTTTTCTTTTATTATCAAGCTCACTCAAAACGTCATCCAAAAGCACGACGGGGCTTTCACCAGTTTCGGAAAGTGCTATATCAGTCTGCGCAAAAAGCACCGAAAGCAAGAGTATTCTCTGCTGACCCTGAGAGCAATATTTCTTTGCGTTTTTTCTGTTTACGTAGAATGCAATATCATCCGTGTGCGCACCCTTTACCGATGAACGCTTTTCGATCTCCTTAAAGCGTACATCCGCAAGCATTTCGGCATAATCATTTATTATCTCGTCAAGAGATCTGTCGGACGTTTCGACCTGGGATTCAAATTCAACGTAAACGTCATTTTTTGTACCCGTCAGTCTTGAATGAATATCACATAAAAGCTCGTTAAGCTTATCTATGAAAAATCTTCTCTTGTATTCGATATAGCCGCCGTTTTGCGCCAATAGCTGATCGTATGTGTCAAGAACCAAAAATTTATCATCGCCTTCAAAATGCTTCAAGTGCTTATTTTTTTGCCTTATGACCTTTTTATACATTTGCAGAGCGCTGAAATAGCGTCTGTCGATCTTTGATATTGCAACGTCAAGAAATTTTCTTCTCTTGTCGGGACCTTCCTTGATTATTTCAAGCGTATCGGGAGAAAATATTACGGTGTTGAGCTTACCCACAACGTCTGCAACCCTTTTTACATCCTGATTGTTGTATTTTATCTTTTTTGAGTTATCCTCATTGATGAGTATATTGAGCTTTTGAGTGCCGTTTGAGCTCACAAATTCGCCCATGAGCACCGCATACGGCGAATCAAACATGATCATATCAGTATCCTGATTCGTCCTGTGAGAGCGCAATGAGGACAAAAATACAATAGCCTCAACAATATTTGTTTTGCCGACGCCGTTATCACCTGTTATAACAGTTGTATTGCAATCAAATTCAAACTCTCTGTATTCGTAATTTCTGAAATTTGTGAGAGTTAATCCCGAAATATACAAAGCCTATCCCCTTTTGAAATTATTCGTTCTTATTCATTCTCAGCAACGTAAACAATATCGGAGCCCGAGATCGTTATTTCGTCACCCTTACGTATTTTTTTGCCGCGTCTTAATTCCTGCTCGCCGTTTACAAAAACGAGCCCCTCCTGTATCATTTCCTTGCCTTCACCGCCGGTATAAGCAATACCCGCAATTTTAAGAAACTGATTCAGCGTTACGTATTCATCCACAAAATAAACCTTTTCCATATGTTTTTCCTTTCGTTATCAAAGTCTGAGAGGTGTTATAAGGTACGTCATATTTTCATCCTCAACCGGTCTTATAACGCAAGTCCTTGTGGGTGAAATGAATTCAAATACCAGATTTTCATGCTCAGCATTTCTCAAAAGCTCAATAAACTGTTTTGAGTTGAAGCCTATGGTGAGATTGTCACCGTCAGTGCTTACGTTTATTTCCTCGAAAGCCTCGCCCGCTTCGCTGTTTGAAGAAACCAAAAGCTTATTGAAGCCTATCTCAAATCTTACGGGATAAAGAGTATTTCTGTCGGAAAGGATCACAGCTCTTTCAAGAATTGAAAGCAAAAGCTGTCTGCTGCACGTCATTCTCGTTTTGTATTCCTTAGGAATTATCGCCTCGTAATTAATAAATTTACCGCTTATAAGCCCCGTAACGAGAGTAGTTGATCCTATAACTATCTTAATATATTTTGAATTGAAGCTTACGTTGATATTTTCATCATCATCGTTGGCGTTCATGAGTATCTCGTGAAGTATTCTTGCGGGAACGATTATTTCAAAGCTGACGTCACAGCCTATATCCCCCCTTGCAAGAGAAAGTCTGAAGCTGTCCGACGTTACTGCGTCAAGCTTGCCCGACTGGCATTTAAGAAGAATACCGTTGAGCGTTGGCTTTGTTTCCTCCGTTGAAGCTGTGAAGAAAGTTCTGTCAACGTATTTTTTGAGTTCTTCTGCTTTAACGTCAAACTGAACGTCGTATGCAATGTCATCCATGAACGTAAACTCACCAACGGGCATACCCTGAATAGCATACTTCATGTTTACGTAGCTAACTGTCATAAGATTTCTGTCGTTTGATCTCATTTCGATCATGACGGATGGCATCTTTGATATGATATCTCTGAAAAGTGAAGTGGGAAGAAGTATTTTTCCCGGCTCATCTATCTGTGCAGGAATAGTGTTTGCGATGGTTTGCGTCTGATTAGTTGCTACAAGTCTTATACTGTCGTTAAGTGTTTCAACGTAAATGTACTGATATATTGGCGAAGTACCTTTGGAAGTAGCTGCCTTTTGCACAGTCTGAATAGACGATATAAGATCCTGTTGTAAGCACGTGAATTTCATAGTAGTTATCCTCTTTAGTTTAAATAAGTGTTTGTGGTATTAGAAAGCGTTGAAATGTTCATAACTTAAAGTGTTACAGTTAAATGCGAAAAAATCAACGTTGATACTTTTGTTGATTGTTTGAAAACATCAAGGGTTTTCAAATTAAATTCTTATGGGCGAAATAAGATATATTATGTCGTCAGCCTCAAGCGGCTTTATCTTACATATTCTTGTGCCCGTTGTAAACTCAAAAACAAGCTGTTCGTAGTCAATATTTCTTAAAATTTCTATAAATGACTTTGAATTCAAGGCGATTGTGACCGGATTTCCGCTTGTCTGAACGTATATCTCCTCAAAAGCTTCGCCCTGAACGCTGTTTGACGAAACAAAAAGCTTGCTGTAATTAACGTCAAAGCGCACAGTATAAAGATCTTCATCCGCAAGCAAAAAAGCTCTTTCGATAATATTGAGGAATTCATTTCGGTTGCAAATCATAACCGTTGAGGCATCCGTGGGAATAATGCTCTTATAATTGATGTATTTTCCACTTAAGACGCCTGTAATAACGGTCGTATTGCCCATTGAAAGCTTCATATATTTATCGTTTATGGAGATATTTGTAATTTCGGCATTAATAAATGAAGAATTGAGTGCGTCGTGAAGAAATCTTGCGGGTATGACTGATTCAAAGCTTACGTTATTATTAAGCTTTAACGTTTTTACGGAAACTCTGCTGCCGTCGGTGGTTACAAGATCAAGAGAACCGTTGTCGCACTTAAAGAAAATACCCGTCAATATTGGGCGTGTTTCCTGCAAGGATGCGGTAAAATACGTTTGAGATACTGCGCGTCGAATATCTTCGGTTTTAATGTCAAATGATATCTGCCCGTCGATATCGTCCAAAAATGAGTAAGAGGATGCTGATATACATTGAATTGAATATTTCATATTTGTATAATTAACATTCATCAGACATTTCTCGTTTACTACGATATTTACGGTAACGTCGGGAAGTTTTGATATTATATCCCTGAATATTGACGTCGGGACAAGCACCGTTCCCGGCTCGTGTATCTGAGCAGGTAAAGTGCAGATGAGAGTATTGTCAGACGTTGAGCAAATAAGTCTTACATTATATTGGGTTGCTTCTATATAAATATACTGCTGAAACGGTGAAGGCTTTTTTGACGTTGACTTGAGCACCGTGCTTAGAGCACTTATAAGATCCTGTTGTGTACACGAAAAGTTCATAATTTTGAGCTGCTTTCTTAAAAAAATTTGTCTAAAAGTCGAACTAAAAAATTGTTCATATGTTGAAAACAATAATTTTTACCTTTTTATTCGACAATTTTTGTGTTGATTATTATTTGATAATAAGCGTCAACCGTTGATTATCATATCCTCTACCTTGTCTATTATATCCCTTTTTTGAGGGTCTGTGGCAAGGGCCTTCTCTACAACGTTGAGTGAATTGATGATGGTGGAGTGGTTTCTGCCACCAAATTCCTCACTTATCTTTTTTAATTCCCAACCTAAAAGCTTTTTTGTCATGTAAATGGCTACGTGGCGAGGAAACGCAACGGTATGCTTTCTTTGCTGGGATTCAAGGTCAAGCAGACTTATATTGAAATAGTTGGATATAGTTTGTTTGATCTTTGAAATAGTAACGTTGGTAGTTGTGGGAACGTATTCTTCAATACCGAGTATCTGGTGTGTGAACTGGAGATCGATAGTGCAGTTTGAAAGCTGTGCTGTGAATGAAAGCTTTTTTAATATACCCTCAAGCTGTCTTACGTCACCCTCGGTATAGTATTCTGCGATGAAAGCTAATGAATCATTGTCGATATCCATGAGCATTTCAACGGATTTTTCCTGCAAAATAGCAAGTCGGGTTTCGTAATCCGGAGGTTGGATATCGCATATAAGACCGTTATCAAAGCGGGACTGGATCCTCTTTTCAAGAGTTTCTATCTCGTGAGGATGTCTGTCGCTCGTTATAACGATCTGCTTGTTTGCACCGGTAAGAGTGTTGAACGTATTGAAGAATTCTTCCTGTGTTTCCTTCTTACCTGCGATAAATTGAATATCATCAATAAGTAATATATCAACAGATCTGTACTTATTTTTGAAATTGTCTTTTTTCTGAAAATTGTTGTCCTTGTTAAAGCGCACGGCTTCAACAAAGTCGCTTGTAAACTCCTCACTTGTTACGTAAAGAACTTTAAGCTCGGGGTGTGCAACGTTAACTCTTGCACATATAGCCTGCATTAAATGTGTTTTACCAACGCCTGATTTACCGTAAATGAATAAAGGGTTGAATGATTGTGACGGAGCTTCTGCAACGGCTGATGCTGCAGCATGTGCAAATTGGCTGTTTTTACCCACGACAAAAGTTTCAAAAGTTTTAAGATTTGTCGTTACTACGGGTTCAGCTTCTTCTTTTGTGGTCTTTTGGGCTGCAATAAGGGTATCTATCTCGCTTTGTACCATAAAAACCACGTTTTCTACGGATCTGTTGATCGATCTTACAGCGCTCAATGATACGTCGCCAAAAGTATTGTTGCACAAATTTCGGGTATATTCGTTATTAGCTTTAACGTAAAGCGTATCCTGTATCAAAAGTGCAGCTTCGGTTTCTGATATAAAAGCTCTGAACATTACCGGTGCAACTACGCCTTTTAGAGCGATCTTTGCTGTTTCCCATAGATTTTTTTGAGGTTCACTCATGATGTTGACCTTTCCTTTTGTATTATTATCCTATACGGATAATTCATCTATCTTATCACTGTATATGATACCATTTTTTTTATAAAATTTCAAGTCTTTTTCGCTGATTTTGTGAAAAAAACTTTATTTTTTATTAAAATATATTATAAAACATTATTTTGCAGCTTAAAATGAAACATATCGTATATAATATTATATTGACATAATTAAATGAAATTAATATTAATTATATTGAGAAGTGTAAATTATTAATATTTAATAAAATTACGTACTTTATATATCAATATTCTGTGTGACCTTATAGTGTTTATTTACAATATTAATTACTATTGATTTTTTTGAAAATTTGTGCTATAATTATTGCGCATAGTGTACGAACTTATTGATATGGTTAATTAATGTTTTGTGTATCAATATAGGTCTTCCCTGTTTTAGTATGTAAATATTGTTTCACGTGAAACACAAAAGAAAGGTGATAATAAATGTCAAGTAATTATACGGCGGATAATATCGTAGTATTGGAAGGTCTTGAGGCGGTAAGAAAAAGACCCGCGATGTATATAGGTTCAACGTCTGTGAGAGGTCTGCATCATTTGTTGACTGAGATAGTGGATAACGCGGTTGATGAAGCTATAAACGGATATGCCGATGCTATAGAAATAACAATTAACAGCGACAATAGCGTGAGTGTTTATGATAACGGTCGCGGTATGCCGGTTGATCTCCATCCAAAACTAAAAATACCTGCTGTTCAGGTAATTTTTACGGTATTGCACGCAGGCGGTAAATTTGACTATACAAATTATTCTTTCTCCGGTGGTCTTCACGGTGTAGGTGCTTCTGTAGTTAATGCTCTTTCGAGATGGCTTGAAGTAAGGGTTTATAGGGACGGTAAAGAATATTGTCAGAGATTTGAAAGTGTTTCAGATAAGAAGGGTAATATTACGTCCGGTAAGCCTGTAACAGGCGTAGAAGTTATTGGTAATACGCGCAAAAAAGGAACTATGGTCACATTTTTACCCGATGACAGGGTTTTTGACACGGTAAATTTTGATTATGATCTGATATCAAAGCGAATCAGAGATATTGCGTATCTCAATAGCGGGTTAAAAATTAAACTTAAGGACGACAGAGCTGATAAAAAGGAAGAAGAATTCTGTTTTGAAGGTGGACTGAGTGATTACGTTAAGTACATCAATGCGGATAAAAACGTACTTTTCAAAGAGCCTATATACATCAGCGGCGAAAAAAATAATATAAAGGTAGAAGCCGCATTCCAATATAACGACTCAAACAGTGATATAGTGTATTCGTACGCAAACAATATCAACACCGCTGAAGGCGGCACGCACGAAACAGGTTTCAGAAGTGGTATTACAAGAACTATCAATGATTTTGCATATAGGTTTAATCTGTTAAAGGATAAAAAGGAATCGCTTACAGGTGCGGACGTGCGCGAGGGGTTGACTGCGGTAGTGTCCATCAAAATGCGCGATATTCAGTTTGAGGGTCAGACTAAAGAAAAACTGAATAATACAGAAGCAAGGGCAGCTGTTGAAAGTGTTATTGTAGAAAACTTCACAAAATTTATGGAAGCACCGCAAAATGATGATGTTTCTAAAAAAATTACGGAAAAATGTATCAAAACGGCTCAAATCAGAAAAGCTATCAGCAACGCTGCAACAAAACTGCGCGAGGGTGCAAAACAAAAGGGTGTGGAAAACTCAGTTTTGGTTGGAAAGCTTGCAAATTGTTCGGGAAATAATAAGGCGATCAATGAATTGTTCATTGTTGAGGGTAATTCAGCCGGCGGTACAGCAAAATTAGGTAGAAACAGAGAATTCCAGGCAATTTTACCCTTGCGAGGTAAGCCGCTCAACGTAGAAAAGACCAATTTTGAGCAGGTAATGAAGAACGAAGAATATAAAACAATATTGTATGCGCTGGGAACAGGTGTTGGCGATAAGTTTGATATTTCTAAGCTAAATTACGACAAGATAATAATTCTGTCCGATGCAGACCAGGACGGCGCACACATAAGAGCAATTCTGGTTACGTTCTTTTACAGATATTTTCCGGATCTTATTAAAGAAGGTCACATATACATTGGTCTGTCACCGTTATATAAGGTAACAAAGGGCGATAAAATGTATTATGCCTACACGGATGAAGAATTAAAAATGGCGACTGAGGAATTTGGAAAGAATTATACGATTCAGAGATACAAAGGTCTTGGTGAGATGAATCCTGATCAGCTCAGAGAAACTACACTCGATCCTGCAAAGCGAAGAATGATAAGAGTTCAGATCGGCGACGTTCAGGAAGCTGAGGGTAAGATTGAAGTGCTTATGGGTGATAAAGCCGACGCAAGACACGATTATATAACGAAATACGCAAATTTTAATAAGCGTGACGCGTATGAGGATATGGTTGATGCTAAATCAACGGGGAATAAGTAAGAGAGGTAAATAAAATGGCTAAAAAGACAAATAAAATTACTGTAATTGATCCCGAAGCATCGGGCACGCTCATAAAACAGCCCATTGGGGACGTAATGCACAGCTCAATGATGCCATATTCTGAGTACGTAATACTCGAACGTGCACTACCAAGGATCGAAGATGGATTAAAACCCGTTCAAAGACGTATTTTATACACAATGTGGGAACTTAAAATGGATCCTGACAAGCCTCACAGAAAATCTGCAAGAGTTGTCGGTGATACACTCGGTAAATATCATCCGCACGGCGATACTTCTGTGTATGACGCAATGGCACGAATGGCTCAGGATTTTAATATGGGAGAGGTACTTGTTGACGGTCAGGGTAATTTTGGTTCTCCTGACGGTGATCAGCCTGCAGCTATGAGGTATACTGAGGTGAGAATGAGTACTTTAGCAACGGATATGCTTAAAGATATCGACAAAAATACAGTTCAATTCAAGCTGAATTTTGATGATACGCTAAAAGAACCTGAGCTTTTACCCGCAGGATTCCCAAATTTGCTGGTAAACGGCGCATCGGGCATCGCAGTAGGCTTTGCAACGGAAATTCCCACACATAATCTCGCAGAAACAATCGATGGATGTATATACGAAATTGACAACCCTGAATGCACAGCAAAAGATCTCATGAAAATTATTCCTGCACCGGATTTTCCTACGGGCGGATTAATAATGAAAGACTTGAGCGACATTGAAAAGGTATACACGACAGGCAAAGGAAAGGTAGTAATTCGCGCAAAAACGCACATAGAGGATACCACCGCTACAAAAAAAGCAATAGTAATAGATGAATTTCCATATCAAGTCAACCGAGCAAAGTGTCTTGAGAGAATAGCTCAGCTTTGCGAAGATAAAAAGAGCGTTCTGACAAGCGTAGTTGCAATAAGGGATGAATCAGACAAATCTGGTACAAGAGCTGTTATAGAGGTAAAAAAGGACGCTGATACTGACAAGATACTTGCATATCTTTACAAATACAGCGATCTGCAGTATAATTTTGCAGCAAATATGGTTGCTGTTGCAAATGGCAAACCTGTAAGATTTAATCTTAAGGACTGCATAAGCTACTATATAGACTTCAGAAAAGAAGTAATTACAAGAAGAACACGATTTGAGCTCGACAAAGCATTGGCAGAAAAGCATATTCAAGAGGGATTGATAAAGGCTTGCAGCATAATTGATGAGGTGATCGCAACAATTAGAGGATCAAAAAATCCGTCCGATGCAAGAGAAAACCTCATGAAAAACTTTGGTTTCAGCAGGGAACAGGCTCAGGCGATACTTGATCTGAGATTACAAAGACTTACGAACCTGGAAATATTAACGCTTAAGGCGCAATTTGAGGAGTTATGCAAGCAGATAGCCGCATTGGAAAAAATTCTCGCCTCTGAGAAGGTCTTAAAATCTGTAATTAAAAAGGATTTGCTGGAAATTAAGGCAAAATACGGACATTCACGAAGAAGCGAAATCGTATCGACTAAAGAAGAAAAGACCTTTAGTGAGGATGAATTTATAGTAGCTGAGGATGTAGTTGTTGTGATAACTCACAATCAGGAAATAAAGTCAATTGATGCAACTCATTTTAACAGATCTAACGGCGATTACAAAGAAATGGACGTTGGTAGTGGCGATTACGTTGAATACGTAATGCATACGTCTACCGATGCTAAAATACTGTTGTTCACAGCTGACGGTATGAATTATACTATTAGTCCCACCTCTATCAAACAGACAAAGTGGAAGGAGAGAGGTGTGCCGATAACAAACGTATTGCCTACGTTTGAAAGAGGAGAAAAAATCGTAGGTGCGCTCGCAACTAAGGATTATAGTCAAGGTAAATTACTGTTTGTGACAAAGAATGGTATGTGCAAGCTTACTGAATTGACAGCATTCAATACGTCAAGAAGTAAGATAGTTGCACATGAACTTGCAGATGATGACAAATTGATAAAAGTAGATATAGCAAATACAAATGAAGTGCTATTCGTTACACAAAACGGAATGTCACTCAGGTGTGAAACGGAGCAGATCAGCACCATGGGCAGAGCTTCAAAAGGTGTAAGAGCTATTAAGCTAAAAGACGGAGATAGTATAGTATCTGTATGTGGTGTTGAACCAAAATCTAAGGTAGTAGCCGTTACTGATGGTGCATACGGAAAGATAGTGCCCATCACGCAGATTGCATCACAAAAGAGGGGCGGAGTAGGTATAAGTATATTTAAATTTAATAAGAACGGCTCCAACGGTAAAATATTGATAGGTGCTTATACATTAAACACACTGCGTGAAGAAAATATAATATTAATTAAGGAGGATCTGAGCCAAATATTCAAACCAATCAATGAAATATCTGAACTACCCACAACCAGTGCGGGCAAGCAGCTCACAGATTGGAATGAAGGTATAGTAGGCTGTGCTGTGCTTTATGAAACAGGCACCAGAGAAAAATAAATACAATGACTATTTTACAGTTAAACGCAATTAAAAAAGAGTTTGCTGATGAAATATTGTTTGAGAACATAGATCTTAGAGTAGAAAAGGGGGCAAAAATCGGTTTTGTAGGTGTTAACGGCAGCGGTAAAACCACCCTTTTCAAAATAATAGCAGGCGTAACTGAACAAACGACGGGAAACGTAACTTTTCCAAACGGTACAACGATAGGCTATCTTGAACAGCATCCTTTAATAGATTCTGATGAATCTATAATGGATACGTTGTTGCACGTATTTGATGATCTGATTGAGCTTGAAAACAAGCTGCGTCTTCAGGAGGAAAAAATCACAGTTATACCAACTGCATCACCTGAATATGAAAAAGAGATGAGCCTATACGGTGATATGCTTGATAAATTTGACGATAGAGGCGGCTACCGTTATAAGAGCGATATCAAGGGTGTACTCAAGGGCTTGGGATTTGAGGTTGAGGAATTTGATAAAGAGGTCAGCGAGTGCAGCGGCGGACAAAGAACGAGGATCGCTATTGCGCGTATATTGCTTGAAAAGCCAGATATCATGCTTCTTGATGAGCCTACGAATCATCTCGACTTAAAGGTGGTCAGATGGCTTGAAAATCATCTGAATAATTACGACGGAACAGTACTGGTTATATCTCACGACAGATATTTTTTGGATAACGTATGTGACGGCATTGCTGAAATGGAGAATGGCGGACTACTTTACTTTGACGGAAATTACTCGGAATATTACGAGAAAAAAGTAAAGTTGAACGAAATGATAGAAAAACAGTACAATCTTCAGCAAAGGGAGATAAAGCGTCTTCAGGGAATAATAGATACGTTCAAGAGCTATAACAGAGAAAAAAGCATCAAGCAGGCTCGCAGCCGTGAAAAGCAACTCAACAAAATTAAACTTGTAACCTCACCATTCAGAAACGAAACAATAAGGATGGCGTTTGAAATAGATCGCGAAAGCGGTAATGACGTTATTTTTGCTGATGACATTTCAAAGACGTTCGGTACAAGAACATTATTTGAAAATTTTTCTATGCACGTTATAAAGGGCGACAGGATCGCGATAATTGGTGACAACGGTTGCGGAAAAAGTACGTTGCTCAAAATTATAAAAGGTATAGTTCAGCCTGACACCGGCGAGATACGATTTGGCAGCAGAGTTAGCGTCGGTTATTACGATCAGTCGATCGGCACGTTAAATCAATCAAAGACTATACTTGATGAGATATATGATGATTTTCCTGAGCTTGAGATCACGTACATCAGAAAGATCGCAGGGGTGTTCTTGTTTAAGGGTGACGATGTATTCAAAACTATCGATTCACTGAGCGGAGGAGAAAAAGCAAGGGTAATGCTCATTAAGCTTATGCTTAATCATGACAATCTATTGCTTCTTGATGAGCCTACAAACCATCTTGATATGGCTTCTAAGGAGATACTAGAAGCTGCACTCGATGATTATGAAGGTACGCTTATTGCGGTTTCTCACGACAGATATTTCATTAACCGTTTTGCGGAGCACGTATATGCCATGGAGAATGGCGTAATTACAAAGTATATTGGTAATTACGATGATTATATCGAAAAGATAACCGATCAAGAGGAAGAAGACGAAGAATCACAAGGGCTGACGAAGACTGCGTTGCAGAAGATCGCCAAAAAAGAAAAGGAAAATCAAAACAAGATCAAGGAACAAAAAAACAAGATCAAGGAACTCGAAAAACAAATCGATGAGCTTGAATCAAAAAAACAACAGCTCGAAGCACGGCTTGCTGACGAGGAGGTATACTCAAACAGCGACCTTGCAAGATCAGTAAATACGGAGTACGAAAGTACTGTAAAGCTGCTTGAGGAGATCAGCGAGGAATGGCTGTTGTTAACGTCTGAATAAAAATCAAACGACTCTCACAGAATTATTGTGAGAGTCGTATTTTTATATTAATTAATATGAATATAAAAATCGTGTTGTTATTATTATATCTATTTTTCCCGAATGCGTTGCCTTAAAGCGTGTATACAATATAAGCAAGAAAACCAAAGAGGAGAATAAACATGGCAATAACGGTATTTTTATCACCTTCAAATCAATTACACAATATCGGTTCGGCGGATTACGGCTCAGAGGCTCAGCGAATGAATCAGCTTTGTGACATCGTAGAGTCGGAGCTGGAGCGTTGCGGAGTATTCACAGAGCGTGAGGGCAACGAGATCAACACAAAGGAAAGGGTAGAGATAGCAAATAAATCGGAAATCAAAGCTTACATAGCAATTCACAGTAACTATAATCCAATGGACGCAGCTGTTTCTAAAAGCGGAACAGAGGTTTATTACAAGATCAACGACAAAGAATCAGCGCGACTCGGCAGAGAAATATTTTCGTCAATGCGTGACGTTGATGGTTTTAGCGGCAGAGGCATGTCTGCAAGTGAAATATTGACTGAAATCAATACTGTTGTGGTGCCTGCTGTAATGGTAGAGGTTGAATATCACGATATATTTGAGCGTGCATGCTGGATAATGGAGAATATGTACGAGATCGCCGTTGCCATTGCAAAGGGAATATTGACATATTTCGATGTTAAATATAAAGAAAGAGATCAACAAAAATATTACCGCATTCAGGTGGGGGCTTTTACCAACAAAGAGAAAGCTGAAAAGCTCGCGAGGGCTTTAATTAACGATGGGTATCCTTGCCTTGTGAAATATTATTAATATACTGCTTCAATAAAAACAATATTATTTTTTCGCTTCGTTTATCAGCAAAACGAAGCGTTTTTTATGCTTTTTTATTATTCTATCCGGTAATTCACTGTTATAAAAATGTGCCGAAATCACATTTTTTTTACCCTTATATCAAGTCGGTTGAAAGATGACCGAGCTTTGTATTTTTTTGTCGAAAAATTGATGTTTTTTACATAAAAATTAATGATTTTGAGCAATTTACCTATTGACAAAATATTGTTTAAAATATATAATATACATTGAGTTTAGAATTTACTAAACTTTGAGTTTAGCAATGCTGACTCAACATAAAGGTAATATTAAACTTCGTGTTTAGTGACCGTTTAACCGAAGAGGTAAACTATGGAGCTTGGTGCAAAGATCAAGGACCTGCGCGTTAAGAACGGATTGACACAGCAGGAGCTTGCAGACAGAACGGAGCTGTCGAAGGGGTATATTTCACAGCTCGAAACGGAGGTAACTTCTCCGTCCATCGCTACTTTGGCAGACATTTTGCAGTGCCTGGGTACAAGCTTGGGTGAATTTTTTTCAAACGAATCCGCCAGACAAGTGGTTTTTGACGAAGGAGATATGTTCGTCAGCAAAAATGACGACGTTACTATTACGTGGCTTGTTCCGGATTCGCAAAGAAACGATATGGAGCCCATACTTGTAGAGCTGGAGGAGGGCGCAAAAACCGCCACGGAGAGTCCTCACGCAGGTGAGGAGTGGGGCTACGTGCTCGACGGCATTGCAGATTTACACATCGGTGACAGATGCTACACCGTAAAGAAGAACATGTCCTTTTACTTTGCAGCTGAAAAGCCGCATTACGTAGAGAACACACATAAAAGACCTTTGAAATTTATTTGGGTGTCCACGCCACCCAGTTTTTGAGCGCGAGTATTGATATAAGAGGATATTTTACAATGGATGACCACATCATTAGATTAGAAAACGTAACCAAGACCTACGAAGACGGTTTCACGGTTTTGGATAATCTTAACCTTTCTGTAAAGCACAACGAATTTCTTACACTTTTGGGTCCCTCGGGTTGCGGTAAAACAACGACTCTGAGGATAATCGCAGGATTTCAGAATGCTACTTCGGGTAACGTGTATTTTGAGGGAAAGAGGATAAACGATATTCCTCCGCACAAGAGAAACCTCAACACCGTATTCCAGAGCTATGCGCTTTTTACACATATGAACGTGTTTGACAATATCGCATTCGGCTTGAAGATCAAAGGCGTAGGAAAAAGTGAGATAAAGGCAAGGGTAACTGATGCATTGAAAATGGTCAATCTTTCTGGATATGAAAACAGGGACGTCGGTGCGCTTTCGGGCGGTCAGCAACAGAGAATAGCAATTGCAAGAGCTGTTGTAAACGAGCCTGCGCTCCTTTTGCTTGACGAGCCTCTCGGCGCTCTCGACCTCAAAATGCGTCAGAGCATGCAGCTTGAGCTCAAGGCGATGCAAAAGAGGTTGGGTATCTCATTCGTGTACGTAACACACGATCAGGAGGAGGCACTTACCATGTCCGACAATATCGCAGTTATGAAGGATGGTATCGTTCAGCAGTACGGCTCACCCGTTGATATATACAACGAACCCAAGAATGCCTTTGTTGCAAAATTCATCGGCGAAAGTAATATCGTTGACGGTATTATGCATAACGATTTTGACGTGGAATATTGCGGTCACAGATTCAAATGCGTTGACGGCGGATTTGATAAGGACGAGGCGGTTGACGTTGTTATCCGTCCTGAGGATATTGAGGTCTGCCAGCCTTCTAGCGACGTTATATGCGGTAAGGTAAGAACTGCTATATTCAAGGGCGTTCATTACGAAATGATAGTTGACGGTGAGTGCGGCAATACGTGGCTCATCCACAGCACGGTGCTCAGCCCCGAGGGCAGCAATATCGGTATGAAGGTCCTTCCCGATAATATCCATATTATGAAAAAGTCATAATAACGGGAGGTAGTCGGAATGAAGAAAAAATGGTTGGCGATACCTTATATCGTCTGGATGTGTATTTTTATAGTGATACCCTTGTTCTTGATAGGGTATTACGCATTTACCGATACGCTTGATGATGGCACGGTGGTTTTTTCTTTGGTAAACATGAAAAACGTGTTTACAAAGGATAATATGGATCTTATAGTCAAGTCGCTTAAAATGGCGTTTGTTTGCACGATCATTTGTCTTGTGCTTGCATACCCCATTGCACTCATACTTTCGGGTAAGCATTTCAGCGAAAAGCCCTTGTTGCTTTTCTTGTTTGTTATTCCTATGTGGATGAACTTTTTGCTGAGGACCTACGCATGGAGATATATTTTTGAAGACGTTACTTGGCTTAACAATATCCGTGCGTGGTTTGGTCTTGCACCTACAAAGGTATTGTTTACGGACTTTGCGGTAATGTTTGGTATGGTATATAATTTCCTGCCGTTTATGATATTGCCGATACACACGGTTCTTGCAAAGATAAACCCCAGAGTTATAGAGGCTGCGCAGGATCTGGGTGCAAACAAGGTCAACGTATTCAGCAAGGTAATTTTCCCGTTGAGCCTTCCCGGCGTAGTTTCGGGTGTTGTAATGGTATTCATGCCCGCGGTATCAACGTTCGTTGTATCGAAGCTTTTGGGCGGCGGTAAGTATTACCTTATAGGTAACATAATAGAGTATTACTTCATAGAGGCGTTGAACGGCTGGCACAAGGGTGCGGCACTTGCATTGGTGCTGTTCGCTATAATTTTTGTGTCCATGTTCATCCTCAACAGATTTGATAAAGATCACGAAGGAGGTACGTTGATGTGAAAGGCGTTTTCAAGCACCCCATACAAAAGCTGTATCTGGGACTTATGCTCCTGTTCCTGTACGCTCCTATCATAATAATGATAATATACTCGTTCAACGAATCTAAACAGCTTGGTTCATGGACGGGCTTTACCTTCAAGTGGTATGAACAGCTTTTCGGCGATGAAAAAATGATGAACGCACTCATGTATACGGTTGTTGTGGCTATATTGGCAGCTGCAATTTCAACCGTGGTGGGTACAATAACGGCGGTTGGTCTTCACGGCTACGGAAAATTCTCAAAGAACCTTATAATGAACATCACATACGTTCCCGTGGTAAACCCCGATATCATTACAGGTCTTTCGCTTATGATGCTTTTTATGTTTGCAAACGTAAGACGAGGCTTCGTTACCATGCTTATATCTCACGTGGTGTTCTGCATACCGTACGTAATATTCTCGGTAATGCCAAAGCTTCGTCAAGTTAATTTTTCAAAATACGAGGCTGCACAGGATCTTGGTGCCACACCCACGCAAGCGCTCTGGAAGGTAATTATTCCCGAGATAATGCCGGGTATTGTAAGCGGATTTATGCTTTCGTTCACACTCTCGATCGATGACTTTGTTGTAAGCTTCTTTACAACGGGTAACGGCGTAATGAACCTTTCAACACTCATTTACTCCATGACAAAGCGCGGCATCAATCCTTCTATCAACGCACTTTCAACATTGATGTTCGTTACGGTTTTGTTATTGCTCATACTCATTAATACTTACCAAACTAAGGGTAAAAAGAAGCGCAATGCAAATATTGAGATGGCAAAGAATGAAGAGCTTGCATTTGAAATGAGGAGAACGGAAAATAATCAGAATTTTGATTATAATGTCAATGACGAAAGAAATTGACGTTAGACTATAGGAGGTATTTTATATGTCATATAAAAGAAATGAAAGCTTTGTGCTGGGTTTTTGGAATTATAACGATCTTAAAACAGGTGGCGCAAGCGAAGTTGAAAGATGGAAGGATCTTGGCTTGAACACAGCCATGATGCCCATGGGCTGCTCACCCGAGCAGATCGAAAAAGAATTACCCGCTTTCCTTGATGAGCTTCAGAAGCATGGCATGAAGGTAGTGCTTTTGTTCAACGAGATCGGCGCAGGTTATTACGCTTCCTACGGTGCTGATGCATTCAGAGCAAAGTTCCGCGAAATCTATGAAAAGTACGGTAAGCATCCCGCAGTTTTGGGCTTCTATCCCGGTGAAGAACCCGGTGGTGATATTATAGACAGCTTTGCAGGAACTCTCAAGATAATGCTTGAGGAAGCACCCGAGCTTGTTCCTTTTATTGACCTTGGTGCAAATGCTTCTCACATGGAGCAGGTTGCTTCAACAGGCGTGCCGGTAAGCGGCTTTGGCAACTATTCACAGATGGAGCCGGAGGAGAGAGGTACAGAAGATTACTTCAAGCTTATGAACGCACAGATGAAGGCTTGCAAAAAGTACGGCATGGACTGTATGCCCACACTTCTTTCATCAGCGCATTATCGCTTCCAGGCACCTAAAGAGGTTGACTATATTTGGCAGATCAACACAGCAGCTATCTGCGGATGCACAGGTATCTATTGGTTCAGACTTTACGATAAGCTCGTTGCTATGGACTACCGCGGATCACCCATCGACGAATACGGCGAACCCAACGGCGAATATTACCAGGGCATGAAGCGCGCTCAGACGAGATTCAATATTCATCATGGCAAGCTCATCATGAAGCTCCATCACGATACAACATATTTTATCACAAAGCGTTACGGTGGATATCCCGCATACCCCGAGGCAGGCCACGGTCTTGTTAAGAGAGCATACAGCTGTGATACTTTCTTTGGTTACTATGACAAGGCTCCCATTCCGGGCATTGTAAGCTTCTTTAAGGGTGAGGATGGCTATGATTACGTTGCAGTAATGAACAACAGCCGTACAGAGGCAGGCTCCATTACGCTTGAGTTTGATAAGGCTACAAAGAAGGTTGAATACGTTTACCACAACGGCGAGCAGACAAGAGGCCTCTTGCTTGAAGGCACAAGAGATCTTGACTACTTAAAGGAAGAGATCTGGCTTGCTCCTGCACAGATGGAGATATTGAGAATTCAGTAAGAGAGGTAATTAGCTATGGCATATCAGAGAAATGATAGTTTTGTGCTTGGCTTCTGGAATTACAACAGCTACAGCGCTTGCACGGAAAACGATGTAAAAATGTGGAAGGACCTCGGCTTGAACGTAGCTATGGCTCCTTTGTTTTGCTCAACAAAGCAGGTTGAGGAGAATCTCCCTCAGTTCCTTGATCTTTTGCAAAAATACGGATTGAAGACTGTGTTATTCTTTGAGGAGGTTGACGCAGGCTATTATGCAAGAAACGGCGAGGAGGTATTCCGCGCAAAGTTCCGCGAAATTTATGAAAAATACGGCAAGCATCCCGCAGTTTTGGGATTCTACCCCGGCGAAGAACCCGGTAGCTCCGTCATCAACAATTTTGCTTCGGTATTGAGAATTATGCTTGAAGAAGCACCCGACAAGGTTCCTTTTGTTGACCTTGGTGCAAATGATTCTCATATGGAGCAGGTTGCTTCAACAGGCGTGCCGGTAAGCGGCTTCGGCAACTATTCACAGATGGAGCCGGAGGAGAGAGGCACTGAAGATTACTTCAAGCTCATGTGCGCACAGATGAAGGCTTGTAAAAAGTACGGCATGGACTGTATGCCCACGCTCCTTTCATCCGCACATTACCGTTTCCAGGCTCCCAAGGAAGTTGACTATATCTGGCAGATCAACACAGCTGCTATCTGCGGATGCACAGGTATCTATTGGTTCAGGCTTTACGATAAGCTCACTGCAGACGATTATCGTGGATCACCAATCGATGAATACGGCGAGCCCAACGGCGAATATTACCGCGGCATGAAGCGCGCTCAGACAAGATTTAACATCCATCATGGTAAGCTCATCATGAAGCTCCACCACGACACAACGTATTTCATCACAAAGCGTTACGGCGGTTACCCTGCATACCCCGAGGCAGGTCACGGTCTTGTTAAGAGAGCATACAGCTGTGATACTTTCTTTGGTTACTACGACAAGGATCCTATTCCAGGCATTGTAAGCTTCTTTAAGGGTGAGGATGGTTTTGATTACGTTGCAGTAATGAACAACAGCCGTACGGATGCAGGCTCCATTACTCTTGAGTTTGATAAGGCAGTTAAATCAGTAGAGCATATCTACTACAACGGTGATAGCGCAGGTAAGATCCGCCTCGACAAGATCGATGGCTCAGAAAACCTCCAGAGTGAGATCTGGCTTGCTCCCGCACAGATGGAGATCTACCGTATTAAGTAACAGGAGATAAATATGGCTTATAATAGAGAAGAAAGCTTTGTTTTAAGCTTTTGGAATTACGGAAACTTGAAAGAACACGGCAGAACCGAGATAGCGCGTTGGAAGGATCTCGGAATGAACGTTGTTATGATGCCTTATGCAAACAGCGAAGCAGAGCTTGAAGCGGAGTTACCAAAGTTTATGGATGAGCTTCAGAAAAACAATATGAAGATCATATTGAGATTCCCTGAGGTTGAGGACGGCTACTACCACAGACACGGTGAGGAAGCATACCGCAAGGCATTTAAGGCAAGATACGAAAAGTACGGCAAGCATCCCGCAGTTTTGGGCTTCTATCCCGGTGAAGAACCCGGACCCGACAGAGTTGATGCATTTGTAGGTGTGCTCAAGGTGATGATGGAGGAGGCTCCGGAGCTGAATCCCTTCCTTGAACCCGGCGACACGAGAAAGGTCCCCGGTCTTGGCGACAAGATCGCTGGTGCAGGCGTGCACGTTCACGGCGTTGGAACTTATTCACAGATGGAGCCCGAGGAGAGAGGCATTGAGGAATACTTCCAGCATATGCACACAACTACGTCCGTTTGCAGAAAGTACGGACTTGACTGCTGGGCAACGTTGCTTTCATCCGCACACTTCAGATTCCAGGCACCTGAGGAGGTGGACTACATCTGGCAGATAAATACGGCTGCAGCGCTTGGTTGCACGGGTATTTTCTGGTTCAGACTTTACGATAAGCTCATGGCCATGGACTATCGCGGCTCACCTATCGACGAATACGGTCAGCCAAACGGCAAGTATTACCGTGGCATGAAGCGTGCACAGACGAGATTTACCATCCATCACGCAAAGCTTTTGATGAAGCTTCACATTAAAGAGTCGTTCTTTATCACAAAGCGTTACGGCGGATTCCCTGCATTCCCTGATGCGGGATATGCAGGCATCAAGAGAGCTTATTGCAACACGGATTTCTTTGGATGCTACGACTACGATCCCATTCCCGGTATTGTCAGCGTGTTTGACGGCGATGACGGTTATGAATACGTTGCGGTTGTTAACAATAACCGTAAGGACGCGGGTAACATCACTCTTGAGTTTGACGAAACCGTAAAGAACGTTCATTATGTTTACTACAACGGCGCACAGCTCAACGGTTGCACTACCAATGGTTACTCTAATAAGAACGATGCTTATTGCATCCGCGAAGAAATTTGGCTCGCACCGGGTCAGATGGAGATCCTGCGCATAGAAAAGAAGTAATTTAACACACAAGCGAGTGTCTGTCTTGCTTGACGGGCACTCGCAAAAATATGTTTTTTTTGAAAGGGGTAAACACCTTATGTTTAAAAGATTTGTTTCTATTTTCCTTACCATTGCCCTTTGTTGTGGCATGGTGGCAATTAATTCCGGCTGTGAGCAGAAAGAAAAGCTTTATCTTTTCAATTGGGGTGACTATATGGACCCCGACGTTATCACAGCTTTTGAAGAAGAGTATAACGTAAAGGTTGTTGAAGAGAATTTCGACACCAATGAAGACATGTATATTAAGGTAAAGAATGCCGCAAGCAGTTACGACGTTCTTATTCCTTCTGAGTACATGATCGAAAGACTCATAATGGAGGATATGCTCCACGAGATCAATTTTGATAACGTTCCCAACTATTCAAACATCAGCCAGTCCGTGCTTAATATGAGTAATGGTATTGATAAAAAGTACATGGTGCCCTATATGTGGGGAACACTTGGTATACTTTACAATCCCGACGTTGTTGATCCCGAGGATGCAAAGAGCTGGGACGTTCTTTGGAACGAAAAGTACAAGGGCAGAATAGTAATGCTCAACAGTATCCGTGACGGCTTGGCTGTTCCGCTCCTTAAGCTTGGTTACAGCATCAACACAAGATCCGAAGCTGAGCTCGACGAAGCAACGGCGCTCCTTCTTGATCAGCTTGACAGAGAGCTCGTGCTTTCATATGAGGGTGACGATATCAAGAACATGCTCTCAAAGGGTACGGCTGACATTGCAGTAACTTGGTCGGGTGAGGCTGTTGCCGCAAAGATGCTTGCTCAGCAGAATGGCAGAACTCTTGATTACGTTGTTCCCGAGGAGGGCAGCAACATGTTCTATGACGGCTTGGTAATTCCCAAGACGGCGCAGAATAAGGAGCTTGCAGAAAAGTTCATTGACTTTGTATGCCGCGCAGAAAATGCAAAGCTCATTTCTGAGTACATCGGCTATGCAACAGCAAACGAAGCAGGTTACCAGCTCGTAGACGAGTCACTTCGCGGTGATGAAGACTTCTGGGCAACCGATGAAATTCTTGCAAGATGCACAGCATTCCATTATTTGGGCAAGGACCTTGAGAAGTACCAGGTAAGATGGCTTAAGGTACAGTGAATTGAAGATAACCGGGGAATGAGAATTCGTTCCCCGGTTGTTTTTTAGTAAGATGTGTATTTAAGTCATCGCTTTTATACTAATGCACTAAACATCATTAGATCTTCTTTACGGACAATCTTAATATTATTCATTCCACCCTCGATAAAATTAATATTGTACCCTAAATTGTACATAAGCATTGTAAAACAAGATTCAGAGAGTTGGTGTTGTTGCTTTTTTGCAGTTTCAAACACTTCGAGTATAAGTGAAAGACGGTGGGCCTCGGGTGATTGCAAAGCAACAATGGAATTACGATTAACGTATGTTACGTTAGATGATTTATTGTGAGGGAGTGCATTAATGTTAGAATTTAAGTCATCATCATAATTGACTTTGTTTTTATATGTATTAACCTCGGAATGATTATTTACATAAAATTGTACATATTCGTTCATTGTGTGAGATATAGTAGCACTTCCGACTTCAGAACTTGCTTGCAGGAGCTTAGAAATAGTTTCAGTATTGACCATTGGACGGGTGGATTCTTGAATAATGATCATGTCTTCAGGGGTATACCGAGGTTTGATATAATTGATTGCGTTTTTTAGGGATTCGATTCCGCTGGCACCTCCTGCAATAAGAGCTCTGACTTTTGTGAGATTATATCGCTTGATATATGCCTTAACAATATTTTCCCAGCCCTTGAGGCATACAATATAAATGTCATCAACTGAAGGGTGTGCTTGATAGGCTTCGGTGCTATAAACAAGCATTGGTTTTTCGTTAATATTGATAAATTGGCTGGGTATGTTTTGGTTGTTTCTTCCGGATTTACCGCCAGCCAGAATAATAGCGGCGGTTTTTGTTATTGGTCCTTCATCAGTTTGTGGATCCGGAATAATTATTGAAGTGTCGGGCTCTTTTGTTTTGAAATCCGATTTGGAAGAAAAGTCTGTAAAGTTTCCTGAAATAAGGGCTTCGGGAGTGGTGTCTAATACCTCTGCAAAGCGTTCAAGCTTTTTGTGAGATACGTCGTTCTCGCCGGCTTCTATTTTGGCAATGGTTGAGTGGGTTTTATATCCTAAAGCATTGGCGAGTTCTTTTTGCGACATTCTGAGTTCGTATCTTCTTTTCTTGATATTTGTGCCGATTGACATAATGATGACCTCCTATACGTATTAATTAGAATTATTAACGTAAATTTGTTCTTAGTTAAGTTATCTGTATATGTGGTTTATAACTGAAATTTTACATTATGTTGTAATGTAAAAAGTGTGAGCATAAAGGCGAAACATATACATATATATTATAAATCATAATAATGTGATTGTCAAGAACAATTATTGAAAATAATCATATAATTATTGACTTTGTGGGTAATATGTGATATAATTACAATATCATAATTATGAAATGAATGTGATTTAGAATATACCGGCAAATATGGTAGAGGCACTAAATCATATGAATAGAACAAATTAATGAGAAAGAAAGGTATATGTAAAATGAAAGCTGTAATTTTTAATTCCGGTCTTGGTCACCGCATGGGTGACGAAACAAAGACTCATCATAAGTCTATGACGCTCCTTAAGAATGGTGAAACAATATTTCATCGTCAGATTCGTCTGCTCAGTGCAGAGGGAGTAAAGGATTTTCTTGTGACAACAGGTCCTTTTGAAGAACAACTGAAAAGTGAAGCGGCACAGTTCTGTGGCCTGAATTTTACTTTTGTTCGTAATGACATATATGATAGAACGAATTATATATATTCTATGTATCTTGCTCGTGAGCATATGGATGACGATCTGATCTTCTTGCACGGTGATTTGGTGTTTAACCGCAGATTGGTACGAGACGTGCTTAATTGCGAAGATAAAAACACTGCAACTGTAAACTTTACAAAAGCTCTCCCCGAAAAGGATTTTAAGGGCAGGGTAAAAGATGGAAAAGTTTTAGAGGTTTCTGTTAAGATATTTGATGAAGATTGTTTTGCTTTCCAACCTTTTTATAAGATGGAGAAAGCTACAGCTTCTGCCTGGATTGGCAAGGTTGTTGAATATATCCATAAGGGTGAGGTCAAGTGCTATGCTGAAAATGCATTGAATGAGATATTCCCTGCGCTGAACGTACGTGCATTCGCCTATGAAGATTATTATGTAGACGAAATAGATAATATGGATGATTATGTTCGTGTGTCCAACGAAATTGTTCCTTTTGACGAGGAGGATAAGGCAATTTTTGGTGAATAAGAATATGGATTGGTATAAAAGAAACAAGCAGTCAGAAAAATAAACTGGCTGCTTGTTCTAAAAGGAGGAGATATATCGTGGTTTCAAAAAACGAGTATACTTATGGTTATACACAAGCTGAGTATGTAAAGTTCAAAAACTTTGCATGGAAGATGCTTCTCAGTTTTGGCCTTACTTATATGTTCTTTTACAATGGTCGTCAGAACATTAATTTAGTTCTTACACAAATGGCGGAGGGCTTAGGGTCCACCACTGCCGCAATGGGTGTTGTGTCTTCGGCGTTGTTTTGGTGTTATGCTTTTGGTCAGTTGATCAACGGACGCTTGGGTGCATACTTTGGATATAAAAGATTTATGATGTTTGGCGTTGCTGCATCTGCTATATTGAATATTATTATTTCATTCCAGCATTCTATTCCTGTAATCGCAGTTTTGTGGGGGCTTAATGGTTATTGTCAGTCCATGGTTTGGTCCAATGGTGTTGGTGTGTTAAATAAGTGGTGGCCAAAGAAGCATCGTGGCTTTGCTTCGGGTTTAGCGACTGCTTTTTCCGGTGTAGCGCAGGTTGTGACTTATATGACAATACTACTTTGTATGAATATAAATCCCGAATGGGGGTGGCGTGCAGCCTTCCGCTATCCTATGGTTCCTATGGTTTTGATGCTTATAGGTTTTGCATTTTTATTTAAGACAAAACCTGAGGATATTGGTCTTAAGCCTTTTGAGGAGGAAGATAAAACCACGGATACTCGTGATGCTGAGCTTGCTATTGAAGTAGAGAAAAAAGGATTTTTTTATCCGTACAAGATGCTTTTTTCTGAGCCAAAGGTAATAGTGTTTTGTTTAATATCCGCTATTGCCGGTGTTGGTCGCTATGGTCTTTTGACCTGGATCCCTACATATTTTACTGAATCCATGGGGTTATCAATTAAAGAGGGTATTTTTTCTTCTATATTGTTACCTGTTGGTCAGGCGTGTGCTATGTTTGTTTTTCCTCTTATTACAGACAAAGTGTTTAAGGGAAAGAGAGAACCCATGTTGGCATTGGCGTCTATTGTGACATTCGCAGGCATGATCGGTCTAGCATTTATTAAGACACAGATGCTTGCTTCGTTAATGCTGTTTGTTGTTGGTGTGTCAGGCATGGTAACAGGTGTTATTTGGGCGGTTGCCGGTGATATGGGTGGGCGAGCGTTTTCTTCTACTGTAGTGGGAATTTTGGATTGGGCTGTTTATATGGGAGCTGCGATTCAAGCATCAATTTTTGGTTATGTAAAAGATACGTTTGGTTGGCCTGCAATATTTATCACTATTGGTTGTCTGTACATTATTATGTTGGTGCTGACCCTGCTTGCGCGAAAAATGAAGATGCGTAAATTGTGATAAATTATATTTGGTGAAATTTTGTAAAGTGGATAGGCTCTTCTGGATCCTCCTTGCTATATAGGGTGGTATCCTTAGCGGAAAATTTACACTTTGACAAAAGTGCAAGCATCGCATTTGTCTGGACAAATGCAAAAGGGCTAAGCCCAAACCCTTAACACAAGCAGAAAGAGAGAACAAATCGGCT
>SVGF01000004.1 GCA_015056475.1 Clostridiales bacterium | reverse complement strand
GAATCAAATGAATTTAGTACAGATAGGAAAGTTTATAGCACAACTTAGAAAAGAACACGAGCTTTCTCAAGAAAAGTTGGGTGAAATATTAGGCGTAACGAACAAAACAATATCACGTTGGGAAACAGGAACATATTTACCACCGGCAGAAATGCTGTTATCTATGAGTAATCTATTTGATATTAGTATTAACGAACTTTTGACTGGAAAGAGACTGAATAAGGACGAGTATAAAGTAGCAGCAGAAGAAAATCTTAGGCAAATCGTCAAAGCAAGTAGTTTTACTCTTAAGGAAAAGGTGACATTTTATAAAAAAAAGTGGTTAAAAGAACATATTGCTGCCATGTGTTGCTGGAGCATAGGAATCATCACAGTTCTCGTGATGGGCATTATCTTAACCTTACCACTTCTTGTTGCCGCCGCTATGTTGTTGCTATTGGTAGGACATGCTTGGAGAAACAACACAATGATGGCATATGTTGAACGAAATGTATTTGACGGCACAGGAAGAAACGATTGACAGATTTCAATTTGTCTAATAGATTTGCACCGCGCCAAAGCCTCCCTTGTGTAAAGGGAGCCTTTTTTATGTTCATCTATGGCTTGTCGTTTTTCCTGACAAGCACTGACTTAATTAAAGACATATAGTTTATTTTATCGAAGGTTGGAATTATATAAGGCTCCCTCCGGGAGGGAGCTGGCGCCGCAGGCGACTGAGGGAGAGCGCGTTACAATAAAAAATATCCACGCTCAAAGTCACGCGGGCTCCTTCCACCACTTCGTGGTCCCCCTTCCTCCCGGAGGAAGGCTTTTTCTTACCGCCCGGAAGGTAAGAAAAAGGCACTTATGGCAAGCAGTTCCATAAGCGCATTTGTTACTTTTGTCATATATTCAATTAAGACAGACGAAGCACTGCATTTGTGGACTCAAATGCAAAATACGACATACCTCTTTCGAGATATGCCGTATTTTCGAAAACTGTCCTTTAGGGTACGCCCCTATCACCGCAGGAGCTTTTCTGATATATTTCTAATCAATCATCTTTTACATAGTCCCCAAATATATACATATTCTCAGAATCTACGTCCGCCACAACCAAATTACCCTCGTCAACGTACTCAATCGATATCACCTTTGCATCCCTATGCAAGCGGCTTATCACGCCACTCTTATCGTACGGCACAAGAAGCGTCACGCGCTGTATTCCCGCACTCAATTCGTTCAATATCATTTCTTTGAGCTCATCAATACCCTGCCCCGTTTTTGCGCTGACGTAGCACGATGGCTTTTTGCCGTAGATCGGCAATTCGTCAAGCACATCTACCTTATTATATACGTATATCTTGCTTTGATTTGCACCAAGCTCACTCAAAACCTTATCCGCAACGTCCATCTGCACCTCGTATTCGGGAGATGAAACGTCAACCACGTGCAGCAAAAGGTCCGCTTCAATACTTTCTTCCAACGTTGACCTGAATGCATCAACCAATTTATGCGGCAGCTTATCAATAAAACCTACGGTATCGGCAATGAGCACATTAATACCCTTGTCGTTTTCCATTGCACGCGTAAGAGTATCAAGCGTTGCAAAAAGGATATTCTCTGAATAAGTTTCACTACCGGTAAGCGCAGTAAGGAGAGTGCTCTTGCCGGCGTTTGTGTATCCCATAAGTGCAACCGTCTTGAATCCGTTTGCAAGGCGGGACTTTCTTCTCAATTCTCTGGTTTTTCTTATGCTTTCAAGGTCTTCCTCAAGCTCGTGTATTCTGCTCCTTATATGGCGTCTGTCGGTTTCAAGCTTCTTTTCACCCGGACCCCTCGTGCCTATACCGCCGCCGAGCCTTGAAAGCTCTGATCTGCTACCTGCAAGGCGCGAATACAGATATTTCTGCTGTGCAAGCTCAACCTGAATCTTACCCTCGCTGCTCCTTGCACGGGCTGCAAATATGTCAAGAATAACGGCAGTCCTGTCAAGCACCTTTGTGCCGAAATGATCCTCCATATTCTCAACCTGCTTGGGGGAAAGCTCATCATCGGCAATTACTACGTTTGCGTCATGGCGAATTACGGATTCCAATATCTCGTCCGCTTTGCCCTTACCGCAGTATAGCTTGCTGTCGGTAACGGTCTTCTGCTCAAACACCTCCACGACCTCAAGCCCTGCGGTTTCGCACAAAAGCTCAAGCTCTTTGAGTGACCTTTGAGTATCGTCGCCCACGCCTATGAGTATTGCTCTTTCGTTACTTTTAGTTTCGTATAATTCAGTCAAAATTCCAATCTCCGTTCACATCACCGTCAGAGGCTTCCATAACACTGTATTTTATTGGCTCGCACATCTGACCCTTGTTTTTCATACTCGAAAATTTACTTCCGCAAATAATAAAATGATCTACCACCTGTATCAACAAGCTACTGAATATTTCAACCAACAGCTGTGTCATTTGCACGTCGGCAGGCGAAGCCGCCAGGTTTCCGCCCGGATGATTGTGAGCAAGCACTACCGCCGCGGCATTATTCTTCAGCGCCTTTTCCACTACGGCTCGGGGCTGTATCGGCGTTTCGTTTATTGTGCCTCTGTATACAAGATCAGTTTTTATCAGGGCTCTGCTGCTGTCCAGACTCAATACGTAGAAAGCTTCATTCTTTTCGCCTGCAAACAGATCGCAAAGGTATTGACCTATTATAACGTTATCAGTTGCAACGGGACGTTCTTTCCATCTATCCTTAAAATAGTATCTCGTAACAGCAGGTATTGAATTCAAAAACAGCGCAGTTGAATGCGAAATGCCCTTGACCTTTTCAAGCTCGTGGATGTCAGCTTCAAGCACTGCAGAAAGCGAGCCGAATCTGTTTATAAGCTCATGTGCCAAGGGATTTGTGTCGCGCCTTGGAATACACATAAAAAGAAGATACTCAAGAACCTCGTGCGGCGGGATATTGTCAATTCCCGTGAGCTCTATTTTTGCTCTGAGTCTTTCTCTGTGACCGCTGTGCAGATTAGTTTCGGATCGTTTGATATCGTTGGTATTATCCGACATAATTTATTCCCTTCAAAACATTCTTCGCGCATATCGCACACCATTATAAGTATATCATAAAATTTATTTTTATGCAAGCAAGATATTTCCAAAGGCACAAAATATTGCAGTACGTTAACAGAAAAAATGTAAATTTTTTGTAACTAAACGCAATCAAAACTTAAACGCACCTTGAATTTCATTTTTTATAGCTAAAAAATATCGCATTTTTCCGTTAATATTAAAGTCTATAAGTCAGCAGACCATAAAAGCGAGCCGCAAAAATCGCCAATTATTTTCACTTGACTTATCCGGCTAAATAATGTATAATTTACTATGATATGTGGTTGTCATTGGAGGCAACTGATAGTAACTTTTATTCCCTTGCCGTTTTTGCTTTGCGGCATAGGTTCAAATTTTAACATTTTAATTGAAGCACATTTTTTAATTATTATCGACAATCAGTAATCTTCCATGGCTCTGCATAATTATCATAGATGGAGGTCTGGCATGGACGGCACAATTTGGATAGTCCTCAGTCTTTGTGGTGGAGTTGTACTGGGAGTAGCTTGCGGTGTTATCATCGGTTATCTTGTAAAACAGTCAAAAGACAAGAAAACAGTTGGTGACGCTAAGATAGTTGCACAAAAGATCGTTGAAGACGGTGAAAAGCTCGCAGACGCACTCAAGAAGGAAAAGCTCCTTGAGGCCAAAGAAGAAAACCACAAGCAGCGCACTGAGCTCGAAAAAGAAACTCGTGAGCGCAGGACAGAATTGAACAAGTGGGAGCAGAGATTGCAGAGCAAGGACGAAAACCTTGATCGCAAGCAGCAATCACTTGAAGCAAAAGAAGAAAACTTAAAAAGAGACAAAGCAAACCTTGAAGCAAAAGAGAAACAAGTTTCTCAGTTGGTTGAAGAACAGAAACAGGAGCTCGAAAGGATCAGCGGACTCACTCAGGAGGAAGCTAAGGAGATCATTCTCGAAACGCTCCAGAAGGATCTTGTGCATGAATCTGCAGCAAAGATCCGCGAATTTGAAGCAACATTCAAAGAAGAAAGCGAAAAGAAGGCAAGAAACATCCTTGCACTTTCTATTCAGAAGTCAGCATCCGATTTCGTTGCGGAAACTACAGTATCTGTAGTTGAATTGCCCAACGACGAAATGAAGGGCAGACTTATCGGCAGAGAGGGTAGAAATATCCGCGCTCTTGAGGCCGCAACGGGTATAGATCTCATAATTGACGACACACCCGAAGCGATAATCCTCTCGGGATTTGATCCTTACAGACGAGAGATCGCAAGGATCGCAATCGAAAAGCTTGTGGTTGACGGCAGGATCCATCCCGCAAGAATCGAAGAAATGGTTGAAAAAGCAACCAAGGAAGTTGAAAACAAGATCAAGGAGCTTGGTGAACAGGCTGTATTTGAAGCAGGCGTACACGGCATCAACCCCGAATTGGTTAAGCTTATCGGCCGCTTGAATTACAGAACAAGCTACGGTCAGAACATCTACAAGCACTCACTTGAAGTATCCTTCATTGCCGGCGCACTCGCCGCAGAGATCGGTGCAGACGTAAGAGTTGCTAAGCGTGCGGGTCTTTTGCACGATATCGGTAAGGCTATCGACCATGAGGTTGAAGGTCCCCATATCCAGATCGGTGCAGACCTTGCAAAGAAGTACAAGGAAAACAACGCAATCATCCATGCGATACTCGCTCACCACGGCGACGTAGAAGCAAAGACGATAGAAGCTGTACTCGTTCAGGCGGCGGACGCTATTTCCGCGGCAAGACCGGGTGCAAGAAGAGAGTCCATCGACGCTTACATAAAGCGTTTGCAGCAGCTTGAAGAGATTGCAGACTCCTTCCCCGGCGTTGAAAAATCCTTTGCTATCCAGGCAGGCAGAGAAGTTCGTATCATCGTTAAGCCCGATAAGGTATCCGACGATGAAATGCTCATCCTTGCAAGAAACGTTGCTAACAAGATCGAAAGCGACCTCGATTATCCCGGTCAGATCAAGGTCAACGTTATCAGAGAGAACAGAGCAGTTGAATTTGCAAAGTGATGCAATTCAAAAAATGGTATTTACGGTAATATACGTGAAATCGGCAGAAAATTCTGCCGATTTTGTATTATTTATCCCAAATAAAATATGAATAATCCTATCTTCTTTGAAAATACAATCGACAATGTACATTATCACACATTGTAGGGTCGATTCACGAATCGACCGAGATGTAATAACCGCAATTCCAAATTAATCAAATATGGCGCACTGCGATTCGTAAATCGCTACTATGGGAGTTCTCATATTACAAAAAGAGGTTTTAATATGAATAATCAAAACAGATTTCAAAAGAGAAAAAATTTGAGGTTACAATATTTCGATTATAACACCCCCGGTGCGTACTTTATTACAATATGTACACACAATCGAGAATGTACGTTATCACACATTGTAGGGTCGATTCACGAATCGACCAAAATACGTCTGACTGAATATGGCAAAATCGTTGATAAGTATATAAACAATATTCCATCAAATTACAATGCAACAATAGAACAATATGTTATTATGCCTAATCATATACATTTGATAATTGCAGTAAATTATAATGAAGAGATAATGGCGATTCGTGAATCGCCACTACAAGGGCGTTCAATCATTTCAAAAATGATCGGTTATATCAAAATGAATGCGTCAAAGGAAATACATTACAATTACGGCACCAAAATTGTTTGGCAACGAGGTTTTCACGATCACATTATTCGAGGTCGAAAAGACTATGAAAAAATTTCCAAATATATCTACGAAAACCCCATCACTTGGCAATGTGATTGTTTATATCGAAAAGAATAGAATTTATGTACCACAACATATAATGATTGTGTCAACACAAAAAATCTCACAAGGATATTACACACTCCATCCTTGTGAGATTTTCATTTCACTCAAAACTAATAATATATCCACCATTAATCTTTATTGCAATATAATTCCGAGAATATCCCTCAACTCATCAACAACGTAAGTCGCGCCCGCATTTTTTAATTCATTCGGCTCGGCAAATCCGTATTCAACGCCAATGGAATCAATGCCGCAGAACTTTGCTCCGTCAATATCGTGATGTCTGTCACCAACCATTACGGCCGTTTTTCTATCCGTAACCCCTGCACTTGCAATAGCATATTCAAGCACAGCCTCCTTGGTGTTTCTTGAATTATCCATAGTTGCGCCGCATATATGGTCAAAATACTTCGCAAGGTCAAAATGCTCAAGTATTATTTTAGCAAATTGCTCGGGCTTTGACGTTGCAAGTGCTATCTTTTTGCCCGCTTGCTTTAATGCTTCCAAAACGGGCACGGTATCAGCATATACCTCGTTGTTGTAAATGCCCTCTTTCTTAAAATGCTCGCGGTAATACGCAACAGCTTTTGCGGCATCTTCGTCGCTAAAGCCGTAAAATTCCTTGAATGAATACACAAGGGGCGGGCCAATAAACTTTCTGAGATCGTTTCTATCAGCAACCTTGATATTCCATTTGCTTAGCGCATACTCAACGGAGTCCATTATTCCGCCGCTCGGCTCGGTTAAAGTTCCGTCAAGATCAAAAAACACGGTTTCGTACATAAATCCTCGCAAATAATAAATTATCGCTTGAAATAAAATACCTCAAGCGATAATATTGTAGCTTATATTCTAAAATTTGTCAATACATTTTGTCCGCCAAATTGTAAACAATATCGTTCTGACATTGACAAAAATCCTTTTATGTGCTATACTTAAAGGTAGCGTAATATTAATTGAAAGGCAAAAGCTATGTCAAACAGATTCGTAAAAAACACTTCCTGGATATTGATCGGACAAGTTGTGCGCTTGATAGTGTCGTTTATTTCGGCAGCGCTCACAAACAGATACCTTGGCCCTGCCAATATGGGTATTATTAATTATTCCGCATCATATATTTCATTCTTTACTTCACTCGTAAGTCTGGGATTAAACAGTGTTATAATATACGAATTGGTTAATAACCGTGACAAAGAGGGCAAGATCCTCGGCACAGCAATGCTGATGCGTTTATTTACGGGTATTGTGTCCGTTTTTGCTTTTATGGGAATAATGCTTACCGTAAACGGAAACGAAACGTTGCTTGTTGAAGTTGCGTTTTTGCAGTCATTACAGCTTCCGTTTTTATGCTTTGACAGCATAAATTATTGGTATCAGTCCAACTTGAATTCAAAATATACGTCGGTTGCACAAACTGTTGCTTATATTTTCTCTACAGTTTATAAAATTGTACTCATTATAATAAAAGAAGGTACTCTCTGGTTTGCTCTTGCAAGTACGTTGGATATTTTTATCCTCGGTGGATTTTACATTGTTTTGTACCAAAAACAAAAAACTCAAAGGCTTGGCTTTTCGTGGAGCATTGCTAAAAGACTATTGAGAAACTGTCTTCCGTTCATACTTGCTAACATAATGGTAGTTATCTACAGTAAAATGGATACTATCATGATAAAGCATCTGCTTGATGGCACTGCAGAAGTAGTGGATACTCAGGTAGGTCTTTACACCACAACAATAGCGCTTTGCAATATAATCGGATTCATCCCGATTGCAATACTTGATTCCGGGCGTCCCCTCATCGCAGAAGCGCAAAATAAGGGCGAATACGAATTTAACGTAAGATTCAGACAGATCGCTGCGGGAATTATATGGGTATGTGTTGCTTATTCTCTGTTTATTACGGTATTCTCCAAACACGTTATATACATCGTAAACGGAAAGGACTACCTCGGTGCAAACATCTGCTTTAAGATCGCTGTTTGGTACACGTCATTCTCGTACCTTGGAAGTGCAAAGAATTTTTGGCTCGTTTGTAAAAACAAAAAACATTTCGTGTTTATATTCTCATGCACCGGTGCTGTATGCAACCTTATAATGAATTTTATATTTATACCTATGTGGGGCATAAACGGTGCAGCCATTGCAACGCTGGTAACACAGATACTTACAAATTTTGTTGTTCCCATGCTCTTTAAGGACACAAGAGAATATACACATTGCGTATTTGACGCAATTCTTTTGAGAAACATGCAGCTTAAGGAAATCTTGACAACAGTAAAAGTAAAACTATTTGGCAGATAATATCGGAGGGTAAAATGAAGCTGACCGAAAGAGAAAGAATACTTCGCACTTACAAAAGACAAGAGGTTGACCGCATTCCAATGATTGATTATGCATGGGAAGGTACGATCAAAAGATGGATAAGAGAGGGTCTTTCCCCCAACACTTCATGGGAGGAGCATTTTGGATTTGACAGATCAATAAGAATAGGTTTTGACAATTCACCTCGCTTTGAAAAGAAAATTTTAGAAAAAAATGACAGATACACTATTGAAACAACACAATGGGGCGTTACCAGGCGAGTATTTAACGAGCTTGACTCAACTCCCGATAATTTGGAATACTATTACGACAGCTCCGACAAATGGGAAGAAGCAAAAGCAAAAATGCTTCAAGACTCCGAGGATAGAATACAGTGGGACTACCTTAAAGAAAACTATCCCAAGTGGAAAGCCGAAGGTCGTTTCATTCAGCTTGAACTTTGGTTTGGTTTTGACGTCGCACATTCCTGGATGATAGGCACGGAAAATCTGCTCATAGGCATGTTAGAGGAGCCGGAATGGGTGGAAGATGTGTTTGACACGTATCTGACAACATCTCTCAATCTCGCACAAAAAGTGCTTGATGCAGGCTATGAATTTGACGGTGTTTTTTGGTATGACGACATGGGCTACAAGGGTACAACGTTCTTCTCCCCCGAAACTTACCGCACGTTATTAAAACCCTATCACAAAAAAGCAGTTGATTGGGCGCATGAAAGAGGAATGGTTACTGAATTGCACTCATGCGGTTACATTGAGCCTCTCTTACCGGATATTGTTGATATAGGTGTTGAAATGCTTAACCCCTTGGAAGTAAAGGCAGGAATGGACCCCAACAAGCTCAAAAAGCTCTACGGTGACAAGCTTGCATTCCACGGCGGAATCAATGCGCAGATCATGGATGATATCGATCTTGTAAAAGCAGAGATGGAGCGCATTATACCTCTCATGAAGGAGGGCGGCGGATATATATTTGCATCCGATCACTCCATTCCCAATTCCGTATCTCTCGTCACAATGACCGAGATTGCAAAACTCGCGCATGAATTGGGTAAATATTGATACAAATATTAATAACTCCGAAAATTTAATTTTTCGGAGTTATTTTATTGTTCTTAATATAAAAATACAAATTTACGCTCGAAAGTAATGCATTCACAATAGCCAACATAGCATAACCAATATTCAAAAAGTCTATTGCCAAAAACAACCATACACCTGCTGCCATCAGAAAGCATATTGATGCAACTATCGACAATCTTTTCTTTCTGAATTTGTTTGAATTAAACACGTCAAATACATCTTTTTGTTTTTGTGGATCGTCTGTTTTGTCTTGATCGTCATTCAATAAATAATCAGCTGTAACTCCAAACAGTTTACTCAACTGAAAAATATTATTAGCATCCGGAAGTGCAGATCCGTTTTCCCAACGGCTTACTGCTTGTCTTGATACGTTAAGCTTTTCTGCCAGATCCTCCTGTGACCAACCTTTTGACTTTCTCAGCTGTATTATTTTATCTTGTAGCTTCATTATGAAATCCTCCCTTTATATCGGTAGTTCCATTTTACCACATAAATCGTCTGAATGCTACCACATTGTCTTTACAAATGCGCAACATGAGTTTACATATATAAAATTCTTATTTAATAACGCTTTTATCATCACAAATGAGCTTCACATCACTCAAGAGTCTTAAATATTTCATCCCATACGTTCATATCCTGCTCGGTCATTCGCACCCAATCAAATGAACTTACAAATTCACGTTTTTGCTCCGAGGTTTCAAGCTGTGAAGCCTTGAGCTTTTTAGTCAAGCTGACAAAGAATCCTTGCATATATTTAACGGCATCCTCGGTGTAATTCGGGTTGTGCCCCTTCCCTTCAACGAGCATGAATTTTATATTCGATGCATCACTAAGTGACTTCTTTAAGACGTCGTAATGAAAACGTTTTTTAACAGTAGGATCGTCCTTGCTATATATGAGCAACACCTTTGCATTCGTACGCATAAGAGCGTTTACTCCGTTGCTTCGTGCATAACGCGGGTTCTCGGCATATTCCATATCAACGTAGTCACGTCTGAATTGCTTTAACGGCCACGGCAAATACTGAGCTGCCATCTGCCCAACACTCACAAAGCCGGAAATTACCACTATCCTTGATATTTCGGGATGAAATGCAGATATATTCATGCACGAATAACCGCCCCAGCTGTGACCCACAACACTGATATCTGACTTGGATAATTCTTCGTCCGCCTTAATTGCTCTTATGCAAAAATCAAGGTCTGCAAGAGATTGGCACAAGCCAACAGTACCACTGCCCTCGGACTCCATGCATCCCGTATGATCGTATGCAAGAACTCTGTAGCCTTGTCTGCACAAAAGCTCTATTTCCCTCATGTATGCAGTATGCCCACCGCCAAAGCCGTGGTCAAATACTATCAATCTTTCTTTATTTGCACCGTCGTAGCTGTAAATATAGCCTTTAAGCAAATTTCTTCGCTCAGTTTTGAATGAGAATGGCTCGGCATTCAAGCCGTCAAAATCCTTATGAGAAAAATAAAACACATTTCCCGTATCATCACATCTTATAGAAAATTTTTTATGACTTACGTTGTTTATAAAATTCTTAAGCATTGAGATACCTCCTTAAGGGTGTACGATAATATTGTAGCACAAAATACAGCGGTTGTCAATTATTCGAGATAAATTACGCTGTCATATAATAAAAGTCACGGCAAACACCGTGACTTTGATCCATTACTTGATATTAAATCTGCCGGGAGCAAATCTCTTAATAAGGTCGATCATTTCCTCGTCACTTATTACGGTCTGTCTGCCGCCCTCGTATTCCTCGTCTATCCACTTTTTGATGTTAACAACAAGCTCACTCTTTTTGTCAACTCTGTCGTCACCCTTAAGGTTAAGATATACGTTGATCCAATATGCAATGCCTGCAAGCCCTGAAGTGCTGCTGCACGCAACAAGTGCAGGTCTGTCAAGAAGAACATTTGTATCAAAAATATTGTATATCTCCTCATCCTTAAGCAAGCCGTCGGCGTGGATACCTGCTCTTGTAGTGTTGAAGTGCTTGCCTACAAAGGGAGTCATTTCGGGGATGTTGTATCCCATTTCGTTTGTGAAGTAATCTGCAAGCTCTGTGATGACCTTTGTGTTCATGCCGTCAAGAGTACCCTTGAGTGATGCATACTCAAATACCATTGCTTCAAGAGGAATATTACCCGTTCTCTCACCAATGCCGAGCAATGAGCAGTTAACCGCCTCTGCACCGTACATCCATGCTGTTGCGGCATTTGTAACGCTCTTGTAGAAGTCATTATGACCGTGCCACTCGATCTGTGATGAATCCAAACCGGAATAATGTCTGAGACCGTAAATAATACCCGAAACACTTCGCGGAAGTGCAACACCGGGATACGGCAAACCGTAGCCCATTGTATCGCAGGCTCTTATCTTTATCGGAATACCCGACTCCTCAGAAAGCTTCATGAGCTCGTTTGCAAAAGGAACAACAAAGCCGTAGAAATCCGCTCTTGTGATGTCCTCAAAATGACATCTCGGCACAAGACCTGCATTGATAGCATCCTTAACAACTGACATGTAATGTGCAAGCGCCTGAGATCTTGTCATTCTGAGCTTTTTGAATATGTGATAGTCGGAGCAGCTTACAAGAATACCTGTTTCTCTTATACCGATGTCCTTAACGAGCTTAAAGTCTTCCTTTGTAGCGCGGATCCAAGTTGTGATCTCGGGGAATCTATAGCCCTTTGCCATGCAACGCTCGATAGCATCCCTGTCCTTACGGCTGTAAACAAAGAACTCAGTCTGGCTGATGATGCCGTTTTCGCCGCCAAGACGGTGGAGCATATCAAAAATATCCTCTATCTGCTTAACGCTATAGGGCGCCTGTGACTGCATACCGTCACGGAATGAAGTATCGGTAATGCGGATCTTCTCCGGCATATCCATGGGCACACGGCGGTAGTTAAAAGGTGTTTTTGGTACCTCTGTGTAGGGGAAAATTTCTCTGTAAAGATTGGGCTCCTCCACATCCTGTAGTTTAAATTTATAAGTATCGTATTCAAGAAGATTGGATTTATCGTTCAATTCAACTTTCATGTTTATCTCACTTTCCGAGCGTGCCGTTCCAAATTTGGGAGTGCAGCAACGCAAAAATTCATATTTCGTTTTTTATATTGTATATTATACACTATTTTTGCAAGTTTGTCAATAGAATCTTGCATTTTTTGAATAAATAAAATGTAAAAAAAGCAGTTTTTACAAAGAAAAAAGACGGAACGCACAAAATTTATGCAAAAATAATATTATATGCAAGTACGGATCACCTCTCTCATATCTCTTGCCCACTTAGATCTTAAATTATATAGTTTTAAAAATTTTAACCGACGTTACCCCTGATGCATATACTGCATTAACACATCAGAAAGGGGAAATTAATTGAGTTTATATAATATAACAATTATAGGACGCGACAACCGTATCTTAGTTGCAAAAAAGCTTCTGGAAAATGACGGTGCAAGCGTTATTCATATAACAAGCAGGGACCAGATTGATTCTTTCACTCAAAACGGTATTATAATGCTTCCCGTGCCGTATAAGGATGCCTCCGGCAACGTTAAAGGCACAAATATATCACTTGCAGACGTTGCATCAAAGCTTGATAAAAACAGCTTTGTAATTTTAGGAAAGGCGGACGGTGATTTTATGGCTTTAGCAAAGCAAATAGGATTTAAGTATTGCGATCTGAATATGGACCTCAGATTCAAAAAGCTGAACGCTATTCCAACAGCCGAAGCAGCCCTCAACATTGCCATGCAATACACACCCTACACCTTATACGGACACTCTGTGCTCGTTTGCGGTTACGGTTGCATAGCACAATGCCTTGCAAAGCTTCTTTTGGCATTCGGTGCAAATGTCACAGTTGCCGCACGAAAGCATTCAGACAGAATTGATGCCCAATATCACGGTTACAACGCCATAGATATCTGCAGGGTAGCTGACATTGTAAGTGACATCGACGTTGTATTCAACACCTGCCCCGCAATGGTGCTTCCCGCTGAAGTTATAGACCGCGCTAAGCCCGACTGTGTAATAATCGATCTTGCATCACGTCCAGGCGGCTGTGACCTTGACTATGCAAAATCAAAGGGCTTGAACGCAGGAATATATCTTTCTCTGCCCGACATATATTCTCCGCAGACGTCGGGAGAAAACCTCTATCGCATAACCACCGCGGTGATCGACGAATTGACGACAAAGGAGGGCTGAACAAAATGGATCTCACTACAAAAAGAATAGGATTTGCATTTACGGGCTCATTTTGCACGCTGATTACCGTGCTGGAGCAAATGTCAAGGCTTGCATTACTCTGTGACAAGGTAGTACCCATACTTTCAAACTCGGTTGCAAGCTGGGACACGAGATTTGTAAAAGCGGCGGATTTTTACGACATGGTTTATAAAAAAACAGGCACTCGCCCCATAACCACAATATGCGAGGCTGAGCCGATAGGACCTAAAAAGCTTCTTGATGCAATAGTGGTTGCCCCCTGCACGGGAAATACTATTGCAAAGCTTGCTCACGGAATAACGGACACACCAGTAACAATGGCAGTAAAGGCGCATTTGAGAAATGAGCGCCCTGTGGTGCTTGCGGTATCAAGCAATGACGCACTTGGTGCAAACGGTAAAAATATCGGTGAGCTTATGAACAGACAAAATATTTATATTGTCCCCATGAAGCAGGATGACCCAAAAAATAAGCCTGCATCACTCGTTGCGGATTTTGATATGATCATTCCAACGCTCGAAGCGGCGCTTGACTCAGTGCAGGTGCAACCGATATATAAATAGCGTTACGCAGAGCATAACGCCGCGATATAAATCCCTTTCGGGATGATATACGTCTTCGACGTGCGATATGTGCTGACGCACTCGATATGTTTGCTTTGCAAACGAGGGATTTATCTCAAATCGCAAAAATAATTTTTACTTCTACAATGATATAAGCGCCATATATACAAAAAGTGCAGAGCAGTACGAAATACCATACTTCTCTGCATTTTATTTAATCCATTATCTCAAGCTTCTTTTTTAAGCACTCATCAAGCCCATTTATATAATCCACCGCATTTTTGGGGTTTGCGGCACGCTCGATGCGTGTGTCCTTTAAGTAACAGCGCTTGCTTATAGAGCCTGCACCCGCCGCCCAGCAGGTTGAGAGGTTGTCCATCATTCTGATATTATAGCGGCAGCCCATTCCTTTTTTGGCAAAGCCTACGTTTTCAAGCCCTCCGAGCATATATTTTTGCCTGTAAAGGTAGTAAGGAATGTAGCCTCTGCCCTCAAGCTCCTTGTATTCGCTCGCAATAAGCTCCTCAATACCGTCCATAGAACCGAAAATGTCAACTCCGTCACGATTCAGCACGGATGCATGCTTCAGCGCAAGCACGTGCACGGTGATTCCCTCGGGCTCAAGCTCAAGCACCCTATCTATGGAGCGCTTAACGTCTGCCGTGCTCTCACCGCTGAGTCCCACTATGAGGTCCATATTGATATTATCAAAGCCAATCTTTCTTGCAAGCTCAAACGTTTTGATTATATCCTCACTCGTGTGCTTTCTGCCTATCCTCTCAAGTGTGGCATCATTCATCGTCTGCGGATTAATGCTTATTCTGGTTACACCTGCCGATCTCATCATTTTAAGCTTTGCCTCATCGATGGTATCGGGTCTGCCCGCCTCAAGAGTAAATTCCGAGATATTCTTTTTTGTTTTTGCATCAAGGCATATCTCGCACAGACGCTCAAAATTATCATGCGGCAAAGCCGTAGGTGTGCCACCGCCTACGTACATGGCTTCAAAATTGCCCTTTGCATTATCGGTAATAAACTGCGTTTCCTTTGCAAGAGCCTCCATATACGAATCAAGGTGCGGCTTTACCTTATCCACAAGCTCCGACGGGAATGAGCAATAATTGCATCTCGTGGTGCAAAACGGCACGTGAATATAGAGTGACACGTCGTCATCATTCGGTTTGTACTCAGTCTGCACCATTGAGGTCGTTGCCAAAAGATGAGCCTTTTCGTTACTTATATCGTACTCTGCAATAAGTCGGTCAATCGTTTCATCGTATGAGCATTCCTCAAGCAATCTTCCCGATATCGCCAACGGTCTTACACCCGTAAGCATACCGTAAGGAAGACTTCTGCCCGTGTGCTCCTTTAATGCGTAATAAACGGTTTCCTTTAACGCTCCCTTTACTCTGCGCTTATAAAGTATTTCGTCCTCGTCACAAAGCATTTCGCCAACGTGTTTGGTTTGGCAAATAGTGACCTCACCGCAAATAAGGCTTGTGCTCCAGCTGATACCGTCCCAGACGCAGGTCATTTTCATATCGTATTCCGTCTGTTGCGGCACGGGTGAAATATCCACCACCTGCTTTGGGTAGAAAGCCCTTATAAGCTCGGATGCTTCGTTTGCTATATTTTCAAGAGTTACCTCAAGTCTTATCATAAATAATACTCCATCAATTCTGATGCCATAAGGTTATACTTTTTCTCAATGCCTATGGTGCTGGAATCGTAATGTCCGGGATAAACCCTTGTATCCTCCGGCAATTCCAAAAGCTTTTTAAGCGAAGCCGCAAGCACACGTGCATCTCCTGTGGGGAAATCAGTCCTGCCGTAGCTTTGCGCAAAGAGAGTGTCGCCCGAAACAAGAACACCGTCACCCAAAAGGCACAAGCAACCGCTTGTGTGACCCGGAGTGTGAATAACCTTCATCTCCCGCTCGCCTATTTTTATTATATCGCCGTCACTCAAAAGGATATCTGCCTCACGCTCAATGCTTTTGCCCGTAAACATTGGTGTGAGATTCATCTTGCCGTTTGCAAGCAAGGGAGCTTCGTCCTTATGTATCATGAGGCGAACGTCATAATGAGCCTTGATATCATCAAGTGCAAGAATATGATCTGCGTGGCAATGCGTGAGCACGACACCCTTGACGTTAACGCCAAGTCTTGATACTGTTTTGATTATTTTGTTTGCTTCGTCACCCGGATCAACAATAATTGCGTCCTTTGTATTCTCACAATAAAGCACGTAGCAATTAACAGAATACGGGCTTACGACGATGGTTTCAATTTGTATCATAATATCCTGCCTTACTCGTTATTTCGGTCTATTACCATTGTAACGGGACCGTCATTCTCTATGGATACCAGCATATCCGCACCGAATTCACCCGTTTGAACGTTATCACCGTCAGCTTTCATCAGCTCTATAAAATATTCATACAACGGAATTGCAACAGAAGGCACAGCCGCATCCGTAAAGCTTGGGCGAGTGCCCTTTTTGCAATCACCGTAAAGCGTAAACTGTGATACAATGAGATACCCCGCACCGACATCCTTTGCCGAAAGATTCATCTTTCCGTCTTCATCCTCAAAAATTCTGAGCTTTTTAATTTTATCCGCCATCCATTCAACCTGCTTTTTGGTGTCATCATGGCGTATTCCAACGAGTATCATAAGGCCTTTGTCTATTTTGCCGACGATTTTTCCGTCTATCTCAACCGATGAAGATCTTACTCTCTGAACAACTGTTCTCATTTTTCCTCCGATATAGTCTGTTGGGGGACTTATAAATAAAAGCCCCCCGAATTATTATCTTCTGTAAACCTCGCTTACGCCTGCCTTGCTTGACATTCTGTTTATGAACGCTGTAAGCTGGTCCTTATTCTTCACGTTGAGCTTAACGTGAATTATATTTTTATCCCTCTCGGGCGTGAGCGAAACAAGCTCTATGCCCATATCAGCCAACGCCAAAACGGTATCGGCCGCAATCTTGTTTACGTTTGCGGTATCAAACGCGCAAATATCCACTCTTGCAGGGAAAAGACCTGAATAGCCCTTCTCCCACTTAACGTCAAGTACGTGATAACCCTCCTCAACGTAGCGCCTTACGTTGGAGCAATCGATCCTGTGGACTGTAACGCCCTTACCCTGAGTAACGTAGCCAATAATATCGTCGCCCGGAACAGGCATACAGCACGGAGCCATATGAGTGAGCACGTTTTCAACGCCCGGTATCATAACGCCCTTTGATACTGAACGCTTTTTTGTGGTATTCTCAATCTCGATATAAGCATCCTGACCGATCTCGGGCTTCTTTTGAAGCTCAGCCTTGAAAAGCTCAATAAGTCTGAACAGGATCTTATTCGTTGTAATTCCGCCATAGCCTACAGCGGCATAAAGATCATCGACCGTTTTATATCCGTGCTTATCCATAACCGTCTGCAACCACTCCTTTCTCATGAGTGCGCTGAGATTATAGCCCTGACGGATGGCGTTCTTTTCGAGCATATCCTTACCGCGTGCAATATTATCCTCGCGGTTAGTCTTTTTGAAATACTGCTTTATCTTTTCCCTTGCCTGCGTGCTCTTGATAACGTTGAGCCAATCACGCGATGGCTTTGCGTTGGGAGAGGTTTTGATGCCTACGATGTCGCCCGTCTGCAAAACGTACGTCAATGGTACTAATTTTCCGTTTACCTGAGCACTTGTGCAGGTGTTACCTACCTGAGTGTGAATGCTGTATGCAAAGTCGATAGGTGTTGAGCCGCTTGGCAAGCTCTTGATGTCGCCCTTTGGTGTAAATACAAGCACTTCGTCAACCACAAGATCCTGCTTGACTGCGGCAATGAAGTCCTCAGCATCGTGATCCTCATTCTGCCACTCAAGAAGCTCCCTGAGCTTTGCCATGAGCGTTTCAAACGATGAATCACCGTCAGCCTCGCCCTCTTTGTACTTCCAATGAGCCGCAACACCGTATTCGGCAACTCTGTGCATCTCCTCGGTCCTTATCTGAACCTCAAATGTTTCACCGTTTTCTTCGTCAATTACCGTTGTATGCAACGACTGATAATTGTTTGGCTTGGGGCAGTTGATATAGTCCTTGAATCTGTTGAAAATGGGCTTCCACAGTTCGTGCACCATTGCCATTACAATGTAGCAATCAAGCTTTGTTTTAACCACAACTCTCAATGCTATAAGGTCATATATCTGGTCAAACTCAAGGTTTTTGATATACATTTTGTGGTATATGCTGTAAAAGCTCTTTGGTCTGCCCTTAATATCCGCCTCAATGCCGTTTTCCTTGAGCTTTGTTGAAAGCTTTTGTATCAGCGCGCTCACGTATGCCTCTCGTTCATCACGCTTTTGCGCCACTCTCTTTGCAATATCGGTATACGATACGGGATCTATATACTTCAACGAAAGATCCTCAAGCTCCCACTTTATCTTGAACATACCAAGTCGGTGAGCAAGGGGGGCATATATTTCCAAGGTTTCATACGCCTTGTTGCGCTGTTTTTCGTTAGTCATAAACTCAAGAGTTCTTAAATTATCAAGTCTGTCTGCAAGCTTGATAACTATAACTCTTACGTCCTTTGCGGTTGCAATGAGCATTTTACGCCAATTTTCCGCCTGACGCTCAACCTTACTTGAGTATTCGTATTTATCTATTTTGGTAACAGCCTCAACAAGTGTGGCAACGTCCTCACCAAAATCCCTCTTGAGCTGATCCTTTGTATAGGGAGTATCCTCCACAGTATCGTGAAGCAAGCCTGCCTTGATGGTAGCCATATCCATTCCCAGCTCAGCAAGAGTATATGCAACGTGGATGGGGTGCACTATATAGGGCGCACCAGAAAAGCGCTTCTGATCCTTATGAAGCTCGCACGCCTTATTGAATGCGCCCTCATAATCCCACCAAGCACTCTCGCCGTATTGCTTTTTTATCAAGCTGACAAGCTCTTTTTTTGCAGCCTCTACCACATCCATGTTATTCTCTCCCCTTAAAATTTCGTATTTATATTATTCCACGTCGTCGTATTCCACGAGCGATTCCACTCTGTAATCCTTAAGCACCTGCCTGCCGCCCAGCGCTGTGAGCTCGCTTATAAATATGAATCCCGCAACCACACCGCCAAGCTTTTCTATAAGTTTTGCTGTTGCCATTGCAGAGCCACCCGTTGCAATAAGATCGTCAACGATGAGCACTCTCTGTCCGGGCTTTACTGAATCATCGTGTACGTAAAGCTCGTTTGTGCCGTATTCAAGAGCGTATTCCTGCTTAACTGTATTACCCGGGAGCTTGCCGGGCTTTCTTACCAATACTATGCCCTTACCCATTTCGTATGCAATGGGTGCCGCCATTATAAAAGCTCTTGCTTCGGGAGCCGCTATAAGGTCAAACTCCATTGTTTTTGCAATATCAACAGTCTGACGCACCATTTCTGCAAAGCCTTCTGCATCAAGAAAAAGCGTTGTAACGTCCTTAAAGCTGATTCCCGGCTTAGGAAAATCCTCTATTACTCTGATTTTGTCCTTAAGATCCATATAAATACCTCCTTATTGAACGGTTAATTCACAATATCTGTTGAACAACTCACTCTGTGTAAGCTGTCGTTTTACTATTTTATCCGAAAAGCTGACCTTTATCATACCGTCTTGAGATTCAAACGTTAAAAATTCCAACTGCTTGAATACACCAAGCACAACTTTTAAGTCAAACACGCTGACAGCTCCACCCACAATGGTCTCAACCGCATCTACCACGCCCTGCAAGGTACCCCATTGATAGAGCTTTGGTGCAAGCTCATGAAGTGCCTTATACATTGCGGCAAATGAATTTCTGTCGCGCTTTGTTATTATTGAATACGGTGATAAAGACTCGTAAACGGTATAATTTTTTATCTCTTTGAGCTTTTCAACGTTTGTATGCTGAGAAACGTACACTCTTGCAAACTCGCCTGCGGGGATGCAGTCCTCATACGGCATTGCAAGAATCGTATTCGCGCCGAATTCGTGATTTTTTGGCAAAGTTCCGATATGAATATCAATATCCGAGCCAAAATCGTTTATTATGACGAGGCTGAGCAATTTATTGAGCGTATCCCTGTCGTTCACAATTATGAGCGAGCCCATTCTGTGTGCTTTTACCGCTTCAAACATATCTTCAACCGATACTTGAGCTTGGCAAACGGATGAATCCACGGCAAAGCCCGCATCAAACGCTTCAAAAAGTCTGGATTCCATTGCGTTTATAACGGCATCAATATCACCTTGTGATCTTACCGTAATTTTTACGTCCTTTAATGCAAGCTGAACCTTTTCAACACCTTGCCAATGGTTGAGATCAACGGAAAAAACCGCGCTTTTGGGAGCAGAACAGCCTGCTACGTTTATGTAATCCGCCTTACCAAAGCCAACACAATCAATGGTTGCACCGCCCGCATTGACGGATGCCTTGAGCACGTTTTTTTCTTTACCGATCACAACGGCATTCTTGAATTCGAGCATATCAGCCCAAAACAGCGGCGGCTCGTTATCCTTACCAAACGGTTCAAGCAAAGAAAGCTCCTTTGCAAGCCTTGTATCAATATCAGCGGGTGAAAGCTTTATCTCGCATTCTATTGCGGGAATGAGCATCTCCTCCGTAATGTTAGCCTCGGCATATTCTTCAAATCTTCTTATAAATTCGGGAATATTGCTCATGGGCAACGAAAAGCCCGCGGCCTGTGAATGTCCGCCGAATTTTGTAAATAGATCCTTGCACTCACACAAAGCAAGATATATGTCAAAGCCATCAATACTGCGTGCAGACGCCGTACAAATGTCCTCAGCGCACGATATTACCACCGTGGGGCGATGATACTGCTCCACAAAGCGCGACGCCGCAATGCCAATAACGCCCTTATTCCAGCCGTTACCACAGACAACGTTCACCTTTTTGTTGCACATATTCCCTATAACACTTGCATCCATGCCGGTAGTGTATATTTCCTGCTCGATCTTTCTGCGCTCATCGTTATATTCATTGAGCTTTACAGCTATATCGAATGCGGACTTAAAATCCTCGGCAAGGAACATATTGAGTCCGTCCTTTGCGCTTGACATTCTGCCCGCCGCATTAAGGCGCGGTGCAAGCCCAAAGGCTATCCCCCTTGCGCTTATTGCTTTGTCCTGATAGCCCGCAACAGTTTTGAGAGCCTTTACGCCAAAGCACGGCGAGGTGTTTATCTTTTCTATGCCCTTTTTTACGTAATATCTGTTTTCGTTGAGCAAAGGCACAACGTCCGCCACCGTGCCTATTGCCGCAATATCATAAAACTCTGCAGCCGCCTCTCTGCCGCCGTGCGCCTCAACGATCTTGATAGCAAGCCCTGCACTGCAAAGCTCCTTGAACGGATATGGGCAGTCTATCTGCTTGGGGTTGAGTATGACGTCCGCGTCGGGAAGATCCTTTGGCGGATTGTGGTGGTCAACTATCATCACATCCATACCAAGCTCCTTTGCAAGAGCAATTTCGGTAACTGACGTAATTCCGCAGTCAATGGAAATGATAATGTCCGTGCCCTTTGATGCGATCTTTGCTACAGCGTCCATATTCAAGCCGTAACCCTCAGTAAATCGATTGGGAATGTAGCAATTAACCCTTGCGCCAATTGACTTCAGATACTTATATAATATGCAAACGGACGTTATTCCGTCAACGTCATAATCTCCGTATATGGTTATCCTTCTTTGTTCTTCAATAGCTTCGTCAATAAGGGCAACAGCCTCATACATTGAGAGCATTTCGAAAGGATCGTTCACACAAGAGTCGTCACAGTCAAGAAACTGTCTGCCAATTTCCTCGCTGTTGATCCCTCTGTTTATCAATACCGCCGCCGTGGCGTTTGAAACTCCAAGACCTACTGCAAGACGGCAAATATCCTGCGGATCTGCTATAGATTTTTTGTTGATAACTGCCATCCTGTATTCCTCCCGAAGTTTTTATAAAAACAATAAAGCACGGAGACCGCATACCGCACATGCGGAAGATCACGGCATCCGTGCTTTGATTCAAATTAAATATCCGTTATCAGATCTTAACAGACTTGAGCTTTGCATCCTTGTTCTTTGTGAGAAGCACCCACATAGGACCTGTCATAGCAACAGATGAGAAGAAACCTGCAAGTACACCAACAATGATCGGCAATACAAAAGTCTTGATGGACTCAACACCGAGCACGTAAAGAGCAACAAGCGCAATAAGTGTTGTGATAGTTGTATTGATGGAACGCTTCATTGTTTCTCTGATACTTGTATTTACTATCTCGTTCTTTGTAGCCTTGCCACCAAGAAGTGTGGAGTTGTAACGAATTCTATCGAAGATAATGATCGTATTGTTGATGGAATAACCAACGATAGTAAGTATAGCCGCAATAAAAGGAGTATTGATCTGAACGTTAAACAACATTACGAATACGAACGTAATAATAACGTCATGAACAAGTGCGATCAACGCCGTAAGACCTGAGAAGAGCTCGAATCTCACCCAGATATAAACAAGCATGAGTACAAATGCTATCAAAAGAGCGATAGAAGCATTTGTAAGCAAGCTCTTACCGATCGTAGGTCCAACGTATTCAACCTCGATCTTATCCTGACCAATACCGTACTTTTCGCAAATTTCAGCGATGATCTTATCCTGAACCTCAGTAGCATCGTCGCTACCGCCAAGTCTGATATCTACACCAACGTTATTGTTACCTGAATAAGAAACAGTAGCGTTAGCTGTGTGCTTATTAACTATCGATCTGATCTCGTCAACCTCAAACTTGTCGCTACCTATCTCTGCATAAATAAGAGAGCCGCCGCTGAAGTCAACACCGATGTTGAGGCCAACCGTAAAGAAAAGGACTACACCGAGAACCAAAAGAATTACCGGAACAGCAAAGATCTGTTTCCACTTTCCGCAAAAATCAAAATTACGCATTCTTTACCTCCTCCAATTTAACACCGTAGAGCTTGGGGTTCTTTGCACCCATGTTGCACACCCATCTGAGGAACGTACGAACGATAATAACCTCTGTTACAATGGAGAGTACGATACCGATACCGAGTGTAACAGCAAAGCCCTGAACCGTACCTGTGCCGAAAATAGCAAGAACGATAACCGCGATCATTGTTGTGATGTTAGCATCAAGGACTGCCACGATAGCGTTATTAAAGCCCTTTTCGATAGAATTCTTCAAGGATCTGCCGAGCAAAAGCTCTTCCTTGATTCTCTCGAAGATTACTACGTTAGCGTCAACCGCCATACCGATAGAAAGGATGATACCTGCAATACCGGAGAGTGTAAGTGTAACGTCGAATGCATACAATGCCCATACCATAAGCACAAGGTAGATAGCAAGTGCAAGGTCAGCCATAAGACCGGGCAATCTGTAAACAAGGAGCATGAAGAGGAAAATGATCGCAATAGCAATAAGACCAGCGATAAGTGTCTTTTCCAATGAACCTGCACCGAGTGTAGCACCAACGTTCTTAATAGCGATCTCGTTCAACGGGATCGGCAATGCACCGCTCTGAATGAGGTTTGCAAGATTCTGTACCTGCTCAAGTGTAAAGTCACCTGTGATCATAGCCTCGCCGCCTGCAATAGTTTCCTTAACGTTGGGGCTTGAGATGCATTCTTCATCAAGATAGATGTTTATAGTCTTGCCAACGTACTTGCTTGTAGCGTCTGCAAACTTTTTCTTGCCTTCTTCGTTAAAATCAAGAGATACAAAATAACCGGCATCAGGTGAATAAAGAGCCTTTGCGCTCTCAACGTCCTCACCTGTAAGGAGAACTATTTTACCGTCGGGATCTCTGAACTCAAGCACAGCCGGAGCCATCAATACGTCAGAAAGCTCGTTTGCATCGCCAACGCCGGGCACTTCAACAACGATCTGATCGTTGCCCTGCTTTGTGATAGTAGCTTCTGTGTAGCCTGCTGTATCAAGACGTGTTCTCAATACGTCCATAGCACCCTGAAGGCTTGCCGCCTCATCTTCAACTTCCAATCCTGTAAAGTCTGCCTGATATACTACACGCATACCGCCCTGAAGGTCAAGACCGAGCTCGATCTCGCCGATCATGGGAACTACTTCCCAAGGTGTCCACAGCGGCATACCCGTTATCTGTACTACGCCAACAAGAGCTGTAACAAGTACAGTAAGAATCAGATAGAAAATACTGCGTTTCTTCTTATTCATAACAATAACCCTTTTCTCTAACAACTTTCTTTTGACGAAAAATGCCCGTTGTCAGCTAAGCACACTCGTCATATCCTATACAGTATATTATATACGAAAATTCAATCTTTGTCAATGCTGTAATCCCACAAAAACCGAAAAAAGTTTGTAATTTCAAACACCGATAGATACTATCCAATATTTTACCATAAAACCCCGTAAAATGCAATCATATTTCAGCCATAAAATAATAATTTACATTTAATTCACAAGATTGGATTAAAATGTTCATCCATTGTTTTCTGTTTATACATATAAACTTAATATTTTGTGTTGTATTTTATGGTTAAATATGGTATAATTATATATACTGCGTGGTGAATCATTATTTTGTGGGAGGAATGCTCAATGCTCAAAAGCGCACTTGATACCATCAACAAATATGCATTGCTCTCGCACGGCGACAAGGTAGTGGTTGGAGTATCCGGCGGTGCCGATTCAATGGCTTTGCTTGATATTCTGTGTGAATTACAAAACGATATGGATATCACCGTAATTGCGGTGCACTTAAATCATTGCTTCAGAGGTCAGGATGCAGACAATGACCAGAAATTTGTTGAGGACTACTGCAAAAAGATAGGCATTCCTTGCGAAAGCTTTAAGATAAACGTCAGCGAGATAGCAAAAAGCGAAGGATTAACGTCCGAGGAAGCAGGCAGAAAGGTGCGTTACTCTTTGTTTGATGAGGTTGCAAAAAAATACGGTGCAAACGTTATCGCTACCGCTCATCATCTGAATGACAACTGCGAAACTCTCCTCCACAATATTTTAAGAGGAAGTGGGCTTTCGGGGCTTTGCGGCATAAAGCCCAAGCGCGATAAATACGTAAGACCCTTGATAAGGACCACACGAGCGCAAATAGAGGAATATCTCATTTCAAAAGGCATTCCGTGGTGCACGGACAAAACAAACGCCGAAACGGATTACACAAGAAACAGAATAAGACACGGGCTTATTCCTTATATAAAGGAGAACTTTAATCCATCGTTTGAAGATGCTTTGATGCGCCTTAACGAGCTTTGCACGGACGATAATGATTTTATAGACAGCTACACAAAACAAAAGCTGAAAAGCCTCACTCAAAGGTATACCGATTCATCAATAACGCTAAACCGAGCACAATTCAACGCTGAGCATATCGCAGTTAAAAGAAGGCTCATCCGCGCGGTGCTTGAAAGGCTTTGTCTTCCTCTTAAGGACGTACACATGGTGCACGTTGACTCGTGTATCAATATGATTGGAGCATCACAGTCGGGTGCAACGTCAAGGATCAGCACCTGCAACGTTATTCTTGAGCAGGGCGGAGTAACGTTTTCTTCCGCAAAACTGCAGGACGGCTTTGAACTTGAGCTTTTGCCGGAGCAAGAGATATTTATCCCCGAGGCGAGCATCACCGTAAGCGCAAAATACGTTGATGCAATGGGCAAGGCTGATGCAAACTGTGTATTTGTTGATGCTGACAGCATTGACGGGCCTATTACCGTCCGAAGCAGGCGCGACGGGGACAAGTTGATACCCTTTGGTATGAACGGCACAAAAAAAGTCAAGGATATTTTTATAGATAAAAAAATTCCTTTGTCACAGAGAAATAATATTCCGATTTTCGTCTATAATAATAAGGTAATATGGGTCAGCGGATGTTGTATCAGTGACGAATTCAAAATAACCGAACACACAAGAAAAATATTACAGCTCAAATCAGAGCAAAAAGGAGTTTAGCATGAGCGAAAACAAATATGGCGAGGTAATAATCAGCCGAGAGCAAATACAACAAAGAGTGCGTGAGCTCGGTGCTCAGATCACAAAGGACTACGAGGGCAAAAAGCTTTTGCTCGTTGGCATTTTGAACGGTTGCGTTTATTTTATGACGGACCTCTCAAGAGAGATCGACCTTATGCTTCAGATAGACTTTATGGTGGTATCAAGCTACGGTGCTTCCACAAAGACCTCGGGTGTGGTTAAAATAGTAAAGGATCTCAACAGAAGCATTGAAGGCTACGACGTGCTTTTGGTTGAGGATATAATCGACTCCGGGCTTACGCTTTCCTACTTAAAGGAATATCTGTCTGCAAGAAATCCCAACAGCATAAAGATCGTAACGCTTATAGACAAGCCCGAAGGCAGAAAAATTGACATAAAGGCTGACTACGTCGGCTTTAACGTGCCTAACGAATTCATAATCGGCTATGGGCTCGACTATGCAGAGAATTACCGCAATCTCAAGGACGTGCTTATTATTAAGCCCGAGCTTATATGATTGTATAAAAATTCAGTTAGACTTCATATAGATATCAATTTGTTTTGGTATCATATTATCATAGAATCAATACGTATCATTATCAAAGAAAGGCGTAAGCTTAATGCTTACGGGAACATAAAATGAAAAAATTTCTTAAAGGGCCGGGTTTTATAGTAATACTTGTTGCACTCGTGCTTATACTCTCACTTTCTGTTTCAGGTTCAAGCAATAACAATAAGCCATTGACCTACACAGAATTGCTCGAAATGATCAAGAATGACGAGGTCGCATCCATTGCAACCGTTGACGGCACAGTAGTCGTTTACGGCGTTAAGACGGATTCCAAATTTCTTGACCGTTTCCCCGACAAATATGACTTTATCGCATCCATTCCATCGGTTGACATCTTTTACGAGGACGTAATTAAGATCACAGCCGAGAAGAAGGGTGTTTCAACCGAGCAGATATCGTCAAGCGATTTCTCGTTCAAATTAAAGCCCCTTGAGCCGGCCTCCTACCCATGGTGGGTAGCACTCATCCCCTACGTGCTTTTGATCGTCGTTGTTATAATCTCAATGTCGTTCATAAAGCGTCAGATGGGCGATGCAGGCGGCAATGCAAAGGCAATGAACTTCTCCAAGAGCAGAGCTATCCGTTACGACGGCGCTCACAAAAAGGTTACGTTTGCCGACGTTGCAGGTGCCGAGGAAGAAAAGCAGGAGCTCATTGAGATAGTTGAATTTCTTAAGGACAGATCAAAGTTTGAGGCTCTCGGCGCAAGAATCCCCAAGGGCGTGCTCCTTGTTGGCCCTCCCGGAACAGGTAAGACCTACATCGCAAAGGCTGTTGCAGGCGAAGCAGGTGTGCCCTTCCTTTCCATAAGCGGTTCAGACTTTGTTGAAATGTTCGTAGGTGTTGGTGCTTCCCGTGTGAGAGATCTTTTCCAGCAGGCTAAAAAGCTTCTCCCCTGCATCATCTTTATCGACGAGATCGACGCAGTTGGTCGTCAGAGGGGTACAGGCCTTGGCGGCGGTCACGACGAAAGAGAGCAGACGCTTAACCAGCTCCTCGTTGAGATGGACGGCTTTACGGTAAACTCAGGTCTTATAGTTATTGCCGCAACAAACAGAGCAGATATTCTTGACCCCGCACTCACAAGACCGGGCAGATTTGACAGAACCGTTTACGTTGGCACTCCCGACGTTGGCGCAAGAGAAAAGATATTCCGCATCCATTCCAAGAACAAGCCCCTTGCAGACGAGATCGACCTCGGTGTGCTTGCAAGAATGACTCCCGGATTTACTCCCGCGGATATTGAAAACATCATGAACGAGGCTGCCATCCTCGCCGCAAGAAACAACAAGAAGTCTATTGCAATGGTTGAGATCACAGAAGCTATCAAGCGCGTTGAGATCGGACCGGAAAAGAAGAGCCACAAGGTTACTGAAAACGACAGACGCCTTACAGCATTCCACGAGGCTGGTCACGCAGTTGTGTCCAAGTTCTCACCCAAGGCTGACCCCGTAAACGAGATCTCCATCGTACCCAGAGGCAGAGCAGGCGGTTACACGCTCCAGCTTCCTACGGATGATAAGAGCTACATCACAAGAAGTGAGCTTGAAGACAGGATCCGCGTTGCGATGGGCGGCAGAATTGCCGAGGATATCATATTCCACGATATTTCAACAGGCGCATCAAACGATATCGTTCAGGCTACAAGAATTGCAAAGGCTATGGTTACCGAGTACGGTATGAACAGCTCACTCGGCCCTATAAGCTACTCCGACAATAACCACGAAATATTCATCGGACGCTCCTTGGGAACACAGAAGTCCTACAGTGAAGCTACTGCGGCCGACATCGATAACGAAGTTAAGCTCATTATCAACAAGTGCTACGCCGAGGCTACAAAGATCCTTACGGATAATCTTGATAAGCTGAATCAGGTTGCAAATATGCTTCTTGAAAATGAAAAGCTTTCAGGTGAGGATTTCGACAATATCTTTAAGGAAGCTCCCGAAGTGGTTGAAAATGACGAAACAGTTGAGGTTGATCCCACAGCTGAGGAATAATCAAACAGAATAACAAAACGGTGTGATCAATGATCACACCGTTTTTTGTTATTTGAAACATATCTTACTTACAAAGATCGTCTTCTCCCACCATAGCATCGATCTTAGCGGAATATTCATTCCAAACCTGGGCTATTGCGCCAAGGTCATCCGAATTAAAATCAAATGTAGCAGAAGGAATCAGCGCATAAAGATCGGGCACACCGATCGTCTGCTGATTCAACTGCCAACGCATAGTATCCCTGCGTGTAATGAATCCCGCATTATCCGTATCCTGCAAAGCACCCGGAACAGCTATCGCAAAAAGCTGTGATCTCAAGGAGAGATCCTCTAAGTTTCTTCGGTTTGTATTAAAATAATCGTGAAGTCTTGACTGATCGCAGATATGCGCAAAATACGGATGGCAAACGCTGTTATTGATGAGCGCGTGAGGCTTTATCTCATGTGCTGTATTATACACAAGCTCCATGTAGTCGTACAATAATTCCGCACCGTACTTACCCGAATATGTCTTAAAATTCTTGCCCATGGGGTTAACAAACGCATAGTCCATCTTGATACCGTCACAGTCATAGCAATCTTCTTCTGAAGAAAGCATACGTCTGATTGATTTTTTGATGTTTTCGATAACAAGAGGATGTGACGGATCAAGAGCTTTGTCGTCGTAATCGTCCGTGATTATCATATCCTCATCCGGCCAACCCTCAGCGGACCACATCATAAACCAAAGCATGGGATGAACACCCTTTGCCTTGCACTCATCAACGTACTCTCTGAAATTTGGGAATCTTTCGGGATCAACCTCATATGTGGAATAAGCCTTCATCCATTTATCGTCAATAACCATCGCCTTGGGATGAAGATCATTTTTCTCGCATATATCAAGCATCTCGTCATACAACCATTTTTTACAAAGCGATGCGTATGAAGCGCCTTGCTTGTCTGCATATATTCCCTGATGAAGCCAACCGCAAATAAACGGACCGTACCAAAAACGGGGTTTTGAGCCCACCTTTACAGGCTTTGCAATACCCGATGAGAAATAATAATCGCTGTACTTTTGGCAAGCGTTAAGGTCGTCAATGGCACTATAGCCAATAATGTAGGGCGCAGTCCATTCTCCGTCAACGTACGTGTGACCATCTTGATCTGTTGAAAGATAGAAGCCTGTGTGGACGTCGAACAATTCAGAAAGGTTATACACAAAATTATGGAAATTGTGCTCTCCACGCTCTGCCACAAGGCCGAGTGCAAGCCTTTCACCGATGCCCTCGCAGCTGAAAGAATAAACGAACATGGGCGGAACCATAAGTCCGTTGGTTCTTATTAATCGGTGGCATGGTTTTCCTGCTCTGAACGTATATTCGGGCTCTGAATCGTTATACGCCTTGTTCGGATAGAATCCGTTTGAGAATTCGTAGCCACTGCCAAAATTCTTTGCAGCCATATTGCCACTGAAGTAATTTACGCTGTCAACTCTGCCCTTACCCTTTACCTTAACAAAGAACTTAAAGCGTACGTATGAGCATACAAGCTTGTACTCCTTTTCCCAGAGCGAGCTTGTATTCTTCCATACGATCTCCGCCTCGCCCTGCTTTGAGTTCACAGAAACGATGGACGGAATATCACTCTCTGCATCCTTTTCAACTGAAAGATCGTCATTCGTCTGATTGATAGCAGTTCTTACGTCAAGTGATGCAAACGCCGTTCCGCAAATAATAACGTCAATGATATGACCTCTTACAAGAAGATCGTATGACGCACCCTTGATGCTTATATTACCGTTTTCATGCTTTGTAATCGTTTTTCTCCCTAATAAAAGCTTTTATTATCAGAACTCACCAACAGGAAGATCAACGTCCAAAAGCTCGGACTTGTTGTAGCTTGTTGTGATCTCAACTACTCTGTTTTCTCTGCAGCTTCTCAAGAGTGCATCCATTATCTCAAGCACGTGGAGTGTCTGCTGGCAGTTAGCAGCAAAGGGCTTTCCTGTTTCGATCGCGTTTATCATCTGCACAAGACCAACGCTTCTGGAGTTTGTGTTGTATTTGCCCGTTCTCGGCAAATTCTTCCATTCGCGGCTTGCTTTTGTATAGCAATGAACCTCGCCGTCAAACATATTGGGATCGGGTATTCTTAACGTACCTGTTGTACCAAAAATTTCAAGCTCGGGCAGCGGTGAGCAAGCCTGAATGTCAAAGCTCATAATAACTGTAGCCAAAGCGCCGCTCTTAAAGCGGATAGTACCTGAAATGTGAGTTTCAACCTCGTTGATATGCTTTGTGCCGTACTGCTCCTTACACGTAAACGTTCTTTCTCTGCCTATACCCATACCGAATGCACAAACGCTTTCAGCCTCACCAAAAACGTTTATCAGCGCGGTCATGTAATACGGTCCCATATCAAGCAACGGGCCTGCACCCTTTTCAAAGAAGAAAGCAGGGTTGGGATGCCAGCTGTCAGGGCCTGCGCCTACCATAAAAGCAGTAGCTGTTAAAGGTTCACCTATTAAGCCGTCCTCAATGTATCTTATTGAAGACTGAATACCCGTGCCCATAAACGTATCGGGAGCACCGCCAAGGTAAACACCCTTTTCTTTTGCCAACTCAACAAGCTCCTTACCCAAGCTGAACTCAATGGACAAGGGCTTTTCGCAATAAACGTGCTTTCCTGCAAGAATAGCAGCCTTGTTTATCCAATAATGGTTAACAGGCTCTGTAATGTTGAGGATAACGTCAATCTCATCACACTCCAGCATTTCCTCAAACGTCATTATGTGAGGAATATTGTACTTTTCTGCAGCAGCCTTTACCTTTGACTCCACAAGATCGGCACAAGCGTATACGTTTACCTTGCCCTTGAACATGCCGGTCAAGTTACCAAAATACACACTGCTTATGTTTCCGCAACCAACAACACCTAAATTTAACATTGTTTACCTCCTCAAGAATACTCGATTCTCATCCTTTTTGTGTTTTATTAATCAAAGAATATCGCAAAGATATGTCTTTTTCTTGTACTTTGAAGCAATACCCAAAAGCTTATTTGTATTGCCGAGCATTACGTATTCTCCACCATCATCCTTTTCTATCGGATAGAACGAGAATATAACGTTCTGCCCAACATCAAGCTCAATATCTATAGCAGAATTATAATTTACTCTTTGGAACCTCTTGCCAAAATATTCATAAGCAATATATTCCTTGTCGGGATCTATCTCAAAAATGGTTGACATATAAAGCTTGTCGGAATCCTTCTCGTCACCAACGTTGAACGCCGCAGCACCCAAGCAATCACCGCTCTTGTTCCACACCTTGAGCAACGTGTGGCCCGTGCCCTCGTACAAGCAATCCGTGGTGGGGTACGATGCATGATCGCATCTTAAGTTACTGTTGTCCTCGTCAAGAGTTGCCATAATAAGTTCCTTGTTGGGACCGGGCTCGGGGTCACTGACGTAATTTACCGAACCGCTTATGGCTCTCAACACTGCACAATACGGCGCAGTTTCGTGATTAGACCACCACATATCGTAGTCGCAATGGCACATATTGTCCTGAACAACGGAATTATACACGTTTTCTCTTAATAGGTACGTGAATGAATCAAGCGGTCTTTCTACGGGATAAAAATCCTCACCCGTTCTTGTTGCCAAAGACATCGGACGTGAGAAAAGGTTTATCATATCCATTCCCATGCAGTTGATAATATCGCAATCAAAATGCTTTTGGGCAGAGCGTTCAAGGTTTTGGTGATTCAACCATACAGCCTCGCGCGTTGACATTCCCGAGCCTATCATTGTATTTGCAAAATTGCTCTGATTGTCAACCTTTATAAAGTCAATTCCGCAATCCTCAAGATATCCATGCCACTTATCCCAGAAGCAAAAGCCTTTTTGAGGATCAATGGAAGGGATATAAAGGCCGTTTGGAGTCTTTGTGAGGTTTTCTTTCTGTTCCTCATAAAGCTCGCTACCCTCAACGATACCGTACCAATACGCAGTAAACGCATGCCATATGCCAACGTATTTTACTCCCATCGCCTTTATTTTATCAACTACGTCCTTCAGTCCATTGGGAAATTTGATCTTATCTGCATAGAACGATTTGAGAGTTTCATTCTCGTGAACGAACCAGCCGTCGTCAATAAGCACCCATTCCACGGGAATTCCCTTTTCTATGAACTCCGACAGCCTTGCTATAATACCGTCTGCGCTCAGATCCTGCTCAAAAACGTTCCAGGTGCACCAGCCAAAGCCGTTAAATTTGTGTGAAAGAGGCTTTCTCTCCTCCTTCAACGGTACTTTTATACCGCCAAGGCGCCTTGCGCCCTTAAAATTCTCGGCTATTGCCGTATACGGCGCTGATGCCATGGTAATTGACAATACTGCGCCCGCAAGAGGTCTTATATTATCCGTTCCCGGAATAACGTTTATTATTCTGCCGTTAAGCACAGCCTTGAAGTTGTCACCGCAAAGCATAAGCATATGCATATGAGTATCACCGTAGCGTGCGATCACGGACTGTGTTCTGGGGTGGATGGAATCAAAGCTACGTGTTGTTGCACTATGCGTCCAGCACGTATATTCGTGGAAATAATACCTCATCTCATCGGGATCAACAAGTCCCAAAAGCTCTATTTCAGCACCAAGCTCACCCTTAAAGCCGGGAGCTGCCCCGTCAGCGCAGCGAGTTGTTGCCATAAATGACATAAGAGCCGTGTCACCGTCAAGCTTAAAGCTTATCTCTACCACCTTAAAGCCTGAATCCGTCACACTTAAAGACACAACGTCATCGCTTCTTTTAACGTCAAATCTGTTATATACTCTTTGACCCTTTATAGTGTTGAGCCTTACCGTTATTCCCGCGCTTATAATTTCGTCGATCATATTTCTGACGTTCATCATAACCTGTTACCTTTATATCAGAATATTTCGCTAAGGTACGTCTTCTTTTTGAATTTAGAAGCGTATCCCGTGTATTTTTGAGTGTTTCCGAGCATTATGTATTCGCCGCCCTCATCACATTCAATGGGGTAGAGTGAATATGCCATAACGTCATCAAGCTTAAGCTCAAACTCAATTCTTGTTGTCTTATCCATTCTTGTAAAGCTCTTTGAAAAATACTCATAGCAAACGTAATCTCTGTCAAGGTCAATTCCCGAGATATTGTCAAGGCTGATATTGTCCCCGCTATCCACCTCGGACGAATTGAACGCCGCAATACCGTAGCTGTTGCCGTATTCATTCCATACCTTAAGCACGCCCGTGCCGTTACCCTCGTACATACAGTCAAGTGTGGGATAACCTGCGTGATCACCCATCAGAACTGATCCGTCTTCATCGAGAGTGGGCATTATCTTGTCAGCATCAAAGCCCTCCTGAGGATCACTCAAGTAGCTTATTGATCCGCTCACAGTACGGAGAACGCCTGCCTTAGTTGCAGTAACGTCAGTTGACCACCACATATCGTAGTCGCAATGGTACATCTGATCATGATTTATTGAATTGTAAACGTTTTGAGCCATCAGATACGTAAACTGTGATGCAGGCATACTATCTATCCAGAAGTCCTCACCGTTTCTTGAAATAAGAGTGTGCGGTCTTGACTGAGTATTGAGTATATCCATACCCATACAGTTGATTATGTCACCGTCAAAATATTTATTTGCAGCCTTTTCGATATAGCCGTAAACAATGGGCATGAGCTCGCGCACCGACTTATCTCTGTTTCTGAGCTGATGTGTATAGGTCGTCTGGCTGTCGATCTTAACAAAATCAATTCCACTTTCGGCAAAGTATCTGTACCAATCATCCCAGAACTTGTATCCCGTTTCAGGATCGAGAGAGGGTACTATCATGCCGTTTTCAAGCTGAATAAGATTTTCCTTCTGCTCAAGATGAGCCTCGCTTCCCTCAACCATTCCGTACCAATAGCCTACAATAGTATGCCACAAGCCTACGTGCTTAACGCCGTAACTCTTTACTGTATCAACAAACGCCTTCATTCCGCGGGGGAATTTTTTGCTGTCCATCTTCAAAGAGAGGAGCTTCTTGTCCTCATCATGAACAAGCCAACCGTCGTCGAGTAACACCCAATCTATCGGGACGTTCAACGCCTTGAGCTTTTCAAGCTTTTCAAATATTTTATTCTCGTCATAGTCTTCTTCAAAAGCATTCCAAGTGCACCAACCGAGGCCCTTGAACTTATCAATAGTTGATGAACGCTCGTGCTTCAACGGCGCAGTAATGCCGCCAAGTGCTCTTGCATCCAAATAGTTTTGCTTGATAGCCACAAACGGATCATCAGCCACGCTCACACTTGCAAATGAGCCCGTCATTGTGCTGATGCACTCGCAGTCCGTGCTCATTCTTACTGTGTTTGCGCTGAACCATGTCTTAAAATTTTCACCGCATATGGTTATAGCATTAAAATGCTTATCACCATACTTTGCAAAGAACGCCTGAGTCTTTTCAAACATCTTATCGTAATCATTGCAATATGCGGTATGTGTACAGCATGAGTAAGGAACTATTATCTGTCTAATTCCTTCAGGCTTTTTAAGTCCGTAAACGTTAAATACTATGCCGTTTTCGGGCACAAACTTAATATTATCGTCACCCGTAAACGCTGTCAACGATGCCATGGCTGATTTTTCTGTAAAAACCACTTTGATGTCAAGCTTTGCGTTATCCTTGGCAAGGCTGATGTTTATATCTGTTCCATTATCGCAAATCGTTGTATCGCCAAGCACGATCTCGCCCGACGTTGTGTTGAATTTTGCAGTAAATCCTGCTCTTAATATCTCTTCTACATAATCTTTTGCAGTAATCATAAATTCCTCCTGTTATTACAAATACATACGGTTATTATACCAAATAAACATTCTTAAGTCAAGCAAAAATATTTCGCATCTATAAATTCAAAACAATTAAGATTTATATCAAATAATTCGGTTGATATAGGTCTTCATTTTGAATTTTGAGGCGTAGCCTGTGTATTTTTGAGTATTTCCCAACATCACGTATTCCCCGCCATCGTCACACTCAATAGGATAGAGAGAGTATGCCAAAGCATCATCCGGTGAAAGCTTGAACTTTAGCTCGGTATTTCTGTTCATTCTCACAAATTGCTTTGAAAAATATTCATAACAGATATATTCCTTATCCAAGTTAATACCGGAAATGTTATCAAGCCTTAAAGTATCGCCGCTATCCTCATCCATATTATTGAACACCGCAACACCGTAGCTACCCTCAAAGCTATTCCATACCTTGAATATTCCGGTGCCGTTTCCTCCGTATAAACAGTCGAGAGTGGGATATCCCGCGTGATCACCAAAAAACGTATTGCCGTCATCATCAAGTGTGGGTAATATCTTTTCCGCATCGAAATACGGCTTTTGATCACTTAAATAATTTATCGAGCCGCTCACAGTCCTGAGCACTCCACACCTTGTTGCAGTAATGTCCGTTGACCACCACATATCGTAGTCGCAATGATACATTTTATCATGGCTTACGGAATTATAAACGTTTTGCCCCGTCAGGTATCTGAATTGTGCCCTTGGTTGGCTTTCTATCCAAAAATCCTCTCCGTTTCTCGCAACGAGAGTATATGGTCTTGACTGAATATTTATAATATCCATGCCCGTATTGATTATATCACCGCCAAAATGCTTCATTGCAGCCTTTTCGATATAGGAGTAAACCGTCTGCATAATTTCTCTTACGGACCTATCCCTGTTTTTCAACTGCTCAATGAATGACGTCTGACTATCAATCTTTACAAAATCAATTCCGTTTTGAGCAAAATATCCGTACCAATCATCCCAGAATCTGTATCCCTTTTCGTAGTCCAAGGATGGCACTATCATGCCGTTTTCAAGTCTTTCAAGATTATCCTTTTGCTCGCAATAAGCCTGGCTACCCTCAACAAAGCCGTACCAATATGCCGTAATTGTGTGCCACAGACCAACGTGCTCAACTCCGTATGATTTCACCTTATCAACGAATGACTTTAATCCGTGAGGAAATTTCTTTTCGTCAATCTTCAACGAGAGGAGCTTTTTATCATCGTCATGCACAAGCCAACCGTCGTCAATAAGCACCCAACCGATTGGGATATTCAGTTCCTTGAATTGATCAAGCTTTTGGAATATTTTATCCTCATCAAAATCCTCCTCAAAAGCATTCCAAGTGCACCAACCAAGTCCCTTGAATTTATCAAGAGTAACCACTCTCTCATGCTTCAACGGCACAGAAATACCGCCAAGCCGTCTTGCATCCTTATAGTTTGTATCAATAGCAACAAATGGGTCATCAGCAACACTCACGCTTGCAAACGCTCCGTTTACAGAGCTTATGCATTCACAATCCGTGCAGAGTCTTATTCCCTCAGCAAAAAACCACGTTCTGAAATTATCCCCGCAAAGAGTTATCGCACTGCAATGTCTTTCCCCGTATTTTGCAAGAAAGGATTGCGTCTTAAATGGCATTTGACTGTAATTCCCGCAATAAGCGGTATTCATAAAGCAAGTGTACGGTATCACAGTCAATCGCATACCGTCGGGATTTTTAAGTTCTCCAAAACTTATAACTATACCATTATCCGCTGTAAAGCAAAGACCTTCATCTCCCGTAAAGGCAGTCAACGATGCCATAGCTGAGTTTTCTGTAAAAACCACCTTTATATCAAGCTTTGCGTTATCCTTAGTAAGGCTGATGTTTATATCTGTTCCATTATCACAAATCGTTATATCACCAAGCACAATTTCGCCCGACGTTGTATTAAATTTTGCAGTAAATCCTGCTCTTAATATTTCTTTTACGTAATCTTTTGCAGTAAACATAAATATCTCCTATTATTGCATATATACGATTATAATTATACCAAATAAAGAGTCTTAAATCAATAAAAACTTTTTGCCCGTAATTTCAAAACTTTTATTATACATTTCAAATTATTCGCACAATACACGTATCTCATTTTGCTTTGACCTTACTCACTGCTTAAATTGGCAGCACAAAAAAGAACCGATACGAAAAAATTGATCCGTATCGGCTCTCTTAATATAAGGAAAATAATATCTGATATCTATGTTAAATAACGTGTATTACTCTTTGGCAACAAATACCACGCCGTAGACCCCCGGTCCGCAATGCGTGCCGATGGTTGGTCCTATCTGCTTTCTTTCGTTAACAGTAATACCCTGTGCCTTTAATGATGCTTCAAGCGCCACGCAGTTTTCTTCTCCGTAAGTATAAAGCGACCATATTGGGAAGCTCTCATCCGGCTGATTTTTTGCCGTCCAATCGCTCACAAATTTTATAGCCTTTGCCCTGCCCAAGCACTTACCGATGGATTCCACCTTGCCGTTTGGAGTTATAGCTACAACTGGCTTGAGCTTTACTACCTCACCCACCGCGGCAGAAACGTTGGAAAGCCTGCCGCCACGCCTTAAGTATTCAAGAGTATCAACTCCGGCTACAACTCTTAGTCTTGCAGAAAGCTTTTGGCACTCGCGTGCAATCTCCGAGGCAGTAAGACCTTTATTCACAAGGCATTTGGCATGCTGCGCCAATAGCGCTATTGCATGAGTGGCATTTAAGGTATCAACTATATAAATTCCATCATAACCTACGTTTTCCTTTGCCAGCATTGCACATTGATACGTACCGCTGAGCTTTGAGGATACCGCAAGATAAACCAATTCGTCACCGTCCTGCTTTACTTTTGAGAATACCTCCTCAAATTCAATGGGTGAAGGCTGTGAAGTGGACGGGAAAACGCCATCGGACACAAGCTTTTTATAAAACGTATTGCTGTCAATATCAACGCCGTCCCTGAAGTCCTCTCCATCAAAGTTTATTCTTATAGATATTAAATAATCGTGGTTGGTTTCACCCGCACTAACGTCGGATGCCGAATCCAACAATATTTTTACCATATATACCCCTTAATACTATCTGCAGGACAATGGAAGGAGTTAGAGAGTGAGAGTATTAATAATAAAAGATTTCCACCGTCCTGCAAATAATTATTGCAACCGCATAAGCGATGCTTTATCAATATCAACGTTTTCTTAATCCGTCAAGCAAAAAGCCTATAACGTATTTGAAATGCTTTAGTGCTTCATCCCTTGGCAAGCCCCTGGTTACCGCATCAGCATTGTAGCCTCTGCAAAAGCACCATATGCCATAGCTCAGAGAATCCTTATCGACATTAACTATCAGGTCATTCTCCATAGCATAAGAAATAAGACCGCCTATTTTTTCTATCCACCATTCGTAATTATCAATGGAAAGCGAATCCGATTCAAAAACGTAGCTGTTAAAATTCATTTTTGACTCGTAAGATATTATGAGCGAGCCTGCAATGATATCCTGCACCTGCTCAAAAAAGTCCTTTTCGGGGTCTATCTCGGATATCATGCTCTTTCTCACGGTTTCTATCGTGCGCACGTAAATAATATCCAAAACCTCCTGAATATTGCGGAAGCGGTTATAAAAAACCCTGTTGGATATGTTGAGAGCCTTTAATATCTGCCTTACGTTGATGGTATCCGTGCCGTTCTCTGTGGCTATTTGCTGTGCAGCGAGAATTATCTTCTCTGACATTTCGTCGTGTATCAATGTAGCTTCTGTCATTTTTACCTCGTCCAGCACACAGTGTGCTGACGCTATTATAACACATATATGAGCATTTGTCAAGTGTTTTTTATCCAATCATTATTTGTACTAAAAAATGCAAAAAAGTATTGACAAACAAAATCGTTTGTGTTAAACTATCCATGAATTAAAACGACTTTTTTATAAACGGCATATTTTGCCGTTTGGAAAGGATGTACTATGGCTAAGAAATATCCATTTGGTGCGTGGGTGTATAATCCCATCACCGACTTTACACCCGACGAGGTTGACGTTTGGGCTGACATGGGTCTTACTTGCACAATGGCAGGTATAATATCAGGTCCCAAGGATTATGATCTGTTCCGTCAGTTTCTTGACAGAGCACAAGCAAGAGGTATAAAGCTTATCGGCTGGGTCAACAGCATAACCTATTACGCCGCAGGCAATTTAACCGAAGAAGAATACGAAGCGCGCTTTACAGAGGTCTACAATGCGCTCAAGCACCCTGCTTTACATGGTTTCTTTGTTGCAGACGAGCCAAACAATCCTAAGCAGGTTGAAACTATCAAGCTCTGCTTGAAGGTACAGCGCCAAGTTGCACCCGAGCTCACTCCGTTCATTAATCTTATGGGTAGCTCATACACTTTGCGCGGCTTGCATCCGGATAAGTCCTACAACGACTTTATAAAGGATCTTGTTGAAGATACAAATATGCCTTCATTCTGCTTTGACGAGTATTCACAGTCGATCAATGACGGTGGCGTTACCTTGTACTACAAAACGTTCAAGGGTCAGTGCGATGCAGCTCAGTATGCTGATACAGACATCTGGGCAACTCTGCTTTCCTCCGCTCACCACGTATACAGGATCCCCACAGAATATCAGTTCACTTGGCAGATAACAATGTCCGCGGCTTTCGGCTGTAAGGGTATTATATGGTTCAGACTCTACGACCGCGACATTTCTCCCAACTATCACGGCTCACCCATCGACGAATACGGTGACAAAACAGAGCAATATGATATGCTCAAGCGTTGCCACAGAAGATTCAACGACCAGTTTGGTGAGATCATGCTTGGGCTCAAGAGAAAAAAGACGTTTATCGTAGGCTTCCAGAGAGGCGATTGGCCCATTTTCAGCTCCAAATCACACGATTGCATCAAGGCTGTAAGATCGTTTGAAAATGGTGTTATAAGCTTCTTTGAGGATGAAAACGGTGTTGAATATATGTGCTTTGTAAACGCTCAGATGGACAGGATCGGTCATTACGTGTTTGAGGTTGATACATCAAAGTACAAGCTCACAGAGCTTTTGCTCAACGGCAAGCTCCAGTCTCCCGCAGATTTCTCTGAGCACAACGGTGTTTTGCTCAACCCCGGTCAGATGGTACTTTACCGTATTGACAAAAAGTAAGAAAGGAGTAATATATGGCTAATAAATTTCCATTTGGTGCATGGGTTTATCATCCCATAAACGAAATAGCAGTTGACGAAGTTGATCTTTGGGCAGATATGGGACTTACCTGTACTATGGCTCCGAGTATATCCATGCATAATGAAGCAGAGATCGAAAAGCTCTCTCAGTTTTTGGACAAGGCTGCATCCCGCGACATAAAGCTTATACTCAACGTTTCAGGCATTGGCAGATCGGGTGATTACGAAAAGGATTTTACTGAAATATACAACAGATTTAAGGGACATCCCGCACTTTTCGGTTTTGTTATAGGTGACGAACCTGCCACAAAGCAACTTGCTGATCATTTTATAAAGATCATGAGCATTCAAAAGAAGGTTGCGCCAGAGCTTAACCCCTATATCAACCTTGCAGGCAGCTCCCCCACAATTCCCGCATTGCTTGACGGCAAAACGTATTCCGAATGGTTGGCTGACTTCAAAGAGAGATCGAGCTGTGACTTGGTGTGCTTTGACGAATACTGCCAGACGATCAACGACGGCGGTGTAACTCTTTATTACAAAACGTTAAAGGCACAGTCAGACGCCGCATTGGCTTCGGGAATGGACCTTTGGGTAACCTTGCTCTCATCAGCTCACTATGCATACAGACCCTGCACGGAATTCCAATTCACATGGCAGATAACAATGTCCGCCGCATTCGGCTGCAAGGGCGTTATATGGTTCAGACTTTACGACAGAGAAATATCCCCCAACTATCACGCATCTCCTCTCGATGAATACCACGAGCCAACTCCCACCTACCACATGCTCAGACGTTGCCACAAGAGGTTCAACGATCAGTTTGGTGAGATCTTGCCCACTCTCAAGAGAAAGAAATCTTACATCATAGGCTTCCAGAGAGGCGATTGGCCCGTATTCAGTGACGATATCCACTACTGCATAAAGGCTGTAAGAAGCTTTGAGGATGCTGTAATAAGCTTCTTTGAAGATGACGACGGCAACGACTACGTTTGCTTTGTAAATGCTGAAATGGCGCAGATAGGTCACTACAAATTTGTTGTTGATAATAACTACAAGCTTACAGAGCTTATTTGCAACGGTACAATACAGCAGCCTGCTGATTTTGCCGAGCATGACGGCATTTTGCTTAACCCAGGTCAGATGGTGCTTTACCGCATCGACAAGAAGTAATTCTTTTCTGATCAAGATAATAAAAGGAGAATAATATGACAGAAAACTTTCCTTTAGGCGGATGGGCATATCCCGCATTAAAAGAACTTACTATAGAACATATAGATTTATGGGCAGGCATGGGACTTACGGTCACAATGTCACCCCAAGTTGCTTTTCAGGACAAAGAAGATCTTGAGGAATTAAAAAAATGGCTCGACAAAGCTGCCGAAAAAGACATGAAGCTTATTATGTTTATACACGGCTTTGGCGGACTTGACGTTTATGAAAAGAACTTTACCCAAGTTTATGAAATGTATAAGGGACATCCCGCGCTTTACGGCTTCTTTGTTTCGGACGAGCCATCAGATCCCGGTGCTGTTAACTTCTGCTGCGAAGTAATGAGGATACAAAAGAAAGTTGCTCCCGAGCTCACTCCCTATATCAATTTCACAGGCGGAATGTGCGAAATGAAGGATAAGCTCTACCCCAATATGTCATTCGGTGAGTTTATTAAGGATTATATGGACAAGTGCGGATGCGATACGTTCTGCTACGACTCTTACGCGCAAACGATCAACGACGGTGGCGTTACCGCACACATGAAGGCGCTCAAAGCTTTTGCGGATGCTGCAGACTACGCAGGTGCAAAATGGTGGCTTACTCCCCTTTGCTCCGCACACTACGCATACAGACTTCCCGACGAATATATGTATATGTGGCAGATTACAACTGCTGCAGCCTGCGGATGTAAGGGTATCACATGGTTCAGACTTTACGACAGAAAGTTCCTCCCCAACTACTACGGCTCGCCTATCGACGAATATTTTGAGCCCTCAGAACAGTATCATATGCTCAAGCGTTGCCACAAGAGATTCAACGATCAGTACGGTAAGATCATGCTCACTCTCAACAGAAAGGCATCCTACCTCATCGGCTTCCAGAGGGGCGAATGGGATATGTTCAGCGACGATATGCACGACTGCGTAACAGCCGTAAGATCGTTTGAAAACGGTATCATAAGCTTCTTTGAAGACAAGGACGGCAACGAATACCTTTGCCTTGTAAACGCAGAGTACAAGCAGGTAGGCTCATTCACTCTCAAGCTCGACAGCTCAAAATGCACTCTCACAGAGCTTTTGAAGAACGGTACGCTGAAAAACAATTACCGCGAAACGGATTCCCTTGAAGTAATGCTCTATCCCGGACAGATGGTACTTTATCAGATCAACAGAAAGTGATATAAAAGCAAAAAACGAGTCGATAATTTAGCATGAGTCCCATAACGAAGTTTTAACAAAAAGCACTTATGATAACGAATAAATCGTTTGTCATAAGTGCTTTTTCGTTGCTTCAGACAATTTTCTCCAGATAGTAATGAATTGACGCTTTGCGTCATGAATTGAAGCCTGACGGCTTCATGATTTGAAAACTTTGTTTTCATGAATTGAATTGCTATGCTTTATCATGCCG
>SVGF01000113.1 GCA_015056475.1 Clostridiales bacterium | reverse complement strand
CGGTGCTATGTGGGGTATTCAGGCTCAAAAGAATATCCGCGGTGAAAGACACAATATAGGCAGAGTGTTTAACGGCGTTGAATGGTTTGACACAACAGCAGGTCCCTTTGAAGACCAACGTGATCTTGATCATGATCTTGAATATTATCACAATTGGGAAGAAAACGCTTTGTATTTGTATAGCAGTGCGGGCAATCCGGGTAAAGTATTTGATTCCGTTGAGCTTAGCATAAAGGGCTACGGAATAGAAATAACGGAAAATTATGACGTCACTATTGATAATCTTGCTTTCTTTGGGATTGGTGCTCATGCAATATCGGGCTCAAGATTGCGCAACGTAAAGATTCAATATTGTACCTTTAATTGGATAGGTGGATCGATCCAGGGTAAATTCTTGTTTGAATCAGACCACGGCTTAAGATACGGCAATGCGGTTGAAGCATGGTATTCCTGCGACGGCTTTGAAATACATCATTGCTATGCATCGCAGATTTACGATTGCTGCTGGACTGCACAATATTCCGATGCAGGTGTTATGAGGGACGTTCATTTTCATCATAACGTTGCTGAATTCTGCAACACCGGTCTTGAGGTATGGCAGGAGGGCGGCTTGATAGAAAATATGAAGCTTCATGATAACCATACACGCTATGCAGGATATGGTTGGAGTCACCAAAGAATAGGCAAGGACGGAAATTTCTTTTACGGTGCTCACGGATTGCCGGCTGTAAGCAAAAACAATGATGTTTATAATAATATAAATTACTTTGCATCCGCACTTGCAATACTTGCGCGCCCTACGGGTAAACAGTATTATAATTTTCACGACAATATATACGTAATGGAGGAAGGCAAGCTCCTCGGAGGCTTGTGCGAGTATCCCGAGTCTTCATCAGGAGAGTGGAATCTGAATAGGGGCACTGCGTTTGACGAAGCCACGATCCTTAATTTACAAGCAAGGGGCTACGAGGAAGGCTCAAGCTATTACCTTTGCAAAAAGGACACCGCTGAAATACTCGGTGATATGTATAAGCTGTGCTTGCCGAAATAATTCGGATGACAGCTTATACGTAGTTGTTACGGTATTTAATTTTAGAAAAAATATCCTAAAACTATTGACAAATACAGATAATGTGGTATAATATACCAGGATGCGAGAGAAGGATTAGTTCTACTTTTAGTGGGACGAAATATGTAGCATCGGGACATAAAACGTCCAGCTATGGAGGCTTATGGGTATCAGCTTTGACGTACTTGAGGCTATGGTTCCGGAAGCGGCAGTCAGCCTTAAGGAAAGATACAGCATTCTTGAGTGCATATCGCTAAATCAGCCTATCGGACGCAGAGCGCTTGCTCTTGAGTGCAATATCTCGGAGCGCCATGCCCGCACGGAAACAGAGCTTTTATGTGAAAGTGGGCTCATTCAGATACACCCGGGCGGAATGTTCATTACTGCAAAGGGCTCGGATGTTTTGAGAAGTCTTGGGGATACTATGCATAACGTATACGGCTTTTCCAAAAAGGAAAAACTGCTTGCCGAGGCTATGGGTATCAAAAAGGTCACGATATCCAAGGGCGATATTGAGCTTTCAAAATCAAACATGGATATGCTCGGTAAGGTTGCCGCGGGAGTTATTGAACAACTCATCACAGACGGCGATACCATTGCGGTAACGGGCGGTAACACGTTAAGGTGCGTTGCGGATGCTTTTATGCCGCAGGTAAAGCATAAGGACATAAAAGTCGTTCCGGGCAGAGGTGGTATTGGCACTAACCCAGAAATACAGTCCAACACAATAGCGTCCATCATTGCGGATAAGCTTGATGCAAAATCGGATATTCTTTATTTGCCCGATATGCTCAACCCGAGGATAGCAAGGACCATCATGCAGGAGCCAAATATCAAAAAGATAATGGCTACCATCAAGAGCGTTGATATGCTTATTTTCAGCATTGGCGTTTCTCAGGAGATGGCGGCAAGGCGCGGTCTTGCAAAGCCTATCATCGACATGATAAATCAAAGAGGTGCTGTTGGTGAGGCGTTCGGATATTATTTTAATGAGCCGGGTGAAATAGTTTATCTCTCACATACAATCGGCATTACGCTCGACGAAATGAAGAGCATTGACAGGATCATAGGTATTGCCGGTGGTGCTAAAAAAGCAAAGGCAATACTTGCGGTAATGCGTAATATCAAAAATACCGTTCTTATTACCGATGAAAGCGCGGCAAACGAGCTTTGCAGGCTTTTGGGTATTGAAACGGAATAACAAAGCAATAAACGCAAAACGCGTTTAATAATAAGTAAAAATTCGGGATAAACCCGTAAAACATTTAAGGAGGACATTAAAATGTCAGTAAAAGTTGCTATTAATGGTTTTGGCCGTATCGGTCGTCTCGCATTCAGACAGATGTTTGGTGCTGAAGGTTACGAAGTTGTTGCTATCAACGACCTCACAAGCCCCAAGATGCTCGCTCATCTTCTCAAGTATGACACAGCTCAGGGTAACTACCTTGCTATGGGTCACACAGTAGAATCTAACGACGAAGAAGGTACTATCACTGTTGACGGTAAGACTCTTAAGATCTACGCTGAAAAGGACGCTGCTAACTGCCCCTGGGGTGAGCTCGGTGTTGACGTAGTTCTCGAGTGCACAGGTTTCTATTGCTCTAAGGACAAGTCCATGGCACACATCAATGCAGGTGCTAAGAAGGTAGTTATTTCTGCTCCCGCTGGTAACGACCTCAAGACAATCGTTTACAACGTAAACAACGAAACACTCACAGCTGATGACCAGATCATTTCTGCTGCTTCTTGCACAACAAACTGCCTCGCTCCTATGGCTAAGGCTCTTAACGATGCATACCCCATCCAGAGCGGTATCATGACAACAGTTCACGCTTATACAGGTGACCAGATGATCCTTGATGGTCCCCACAGAAAGGGTGACCTCCGCCGTGCTCGTGCAGGTGCTCAGAACATCGTTCCCAACTCCACAGGCGCTGCTAAGGCTATCGGCCTTGTAATTCCCGAACTCAACGGCAAGCTTATCGGTTCTGCTCAGAGAGTTCCCACATGCACAGGTTCTACAACGATCCTCGTTGCAGTAGTTAAGGGCACAGACGTTACAAAGGACAGCATCAACGCTGCTATGAAGGCTGCTGCTACAGAAAGCTTCGGCTACAACACAGATGAAATCGTTTCTTCCGACGTTATCGGTATGAAGTACGGTTCTCTCTTTGATGCAACACAGACAATGGTTGCAAAGATCGACGACGACACATATCAGGTTCAGGTTGTATCCTGGTATGACAACGAGAATTCTTACACAAGCCAGATGGTAAGAACAATCAAGTACTTCGCAGAGCTCAACTAATTTATAAAACCTGAGAATGCTCTGCATATTGCAGGGCATTCTCTCTAAAATACAAAAACATCCTTGAAAGGAATAGTACAGTATGAACAAGGCTACTATTTTTGACGTAGATTTCAAAGGCAAGAGAGCGCTTGTAAGAGTAGACTTCAACGTTCCTCAGCTTGACGACGGCACTATCACAGACACAACAAGAATCGAGGCTGCATTGCCTACGATCAACTATCTTTTGGAAAATGGCGCAAAGGTTATCCTTATGTCTCACTTGGGCAGACCGAAGGGTAAGTTTGACATGAAATATACACTTAAGCCTGTTGCAGAGAAGCTTTCCGAGCTCATCGGTAAGCCCGTAACACTCGCAGCAGACGTTATTGGCGACAGCGCAAAGGCTTGCGTTGACGCTATGAAGGAAGGCGAGATCGTAATGCTCGAAAACGTACGTTTCGACGCACGTGAAGAGAAGAACGATCCCGAATTTGCAGCTCAGCTCGCACAGTTCGGTGACATCTACGTAAGCGATGCATTCGGTGCAGTTCACAGAGCACACGCTTCCACAGCAGGTCTTGCATCTTACTTGCCCGCTGTTTGCGGTATGCTCATCAAGAAGGAGCTCGACGTTATGGGCGGCGCTCTTTCTAACCCCGAAAGACCTTTCCTTGCTATCCTTGGTGGTAAGAAGGTATCTGATAAGATCGGCGTTATCGAAAACCTCCTTGAGAAGGTTGACGTTCTTATCATCGGCGGCGCTATGGCTTACACATTCTTCAAGTCCATGGGATACAGCGTTGGTAATTCCATCTGCGAGCTCGACAAGCTTGACCTTGCAAAGGAAATGATGGCTAAGGCTGAAGCTAAGGGCGTTAAGCTCGTTCTCCCCGTTGATACAGTAATCGGTAAGGCTTTTGCTGCTGATTCTGAATGGGACGTAGTTGATAGCGACAAGATCCCCGACGAATGGGAAGGCTTCGACATCGGACCTAAGACAAGAGAGATCTTCGTTGACGAGATCAATAAGGCAAGAACGATCGTTTGGAACGGACCTGTTGGCGTTTCTGAGTTCGATATCTATGCAGGCGGTACAATTGCAGTTGCTAACGCAGTTGCTAACAACCCCGGCGTAACTATCATCGGTGGTGGCGACTCTGCTGCTGCAGTTGAAAAGTTCGGCATGGCTGACAAGATGACTCACGTTTCCACAGGTGGCGGTGCTTCTCTTGAATTCCTCGAAGGCAAGAAGCTCCCCGGTATTGAAGCTCTTAACGACAAGAACTGATATTAATGCAATGACGAAGATGCACCGATTGGTGTGTCTTCGCTTGTTGCTTATAAGGAATATGGGGATGAAGATCAGTTTTTATCCCATTTGAAAGGAAAAAGGTAATTTACAATGAGAAAACCTATCATTGCAGGTAACTGGAAGATGAATAAAACTCCTGCTGAGGCAACAGAGCTTATAGAAGCTCTTAAGCCCCTTGTAAAGGATGCTCAGTGTGACGTTGTAGTTTGCCCTCCCTTTGTATGCCTCCCTGCAGCAGTTGAAGCTGCTAAGGGCAGCAACATCAAGGTTGGTGCACAGAACGTTCACTTTGAAAAGTCCGGCGCATTCACAGCAGAAGTAAGCGTTGATATGCTCAAGGCTTTGGGCGTTGAGTACGTTATCGTTGGTCACTCCGAGAGAAGACAGTATTTCGGCGAGACAGACGCAGTAGTAAACAAGAGAGCACTTGCAGCACTTGAGGGCGGTATTACTCCCATCATCTGTGTTGGTGAGCTCAAGAGCGAGAGAGAGTCCGGTATCACACATGCTATCGTTGAGCTCCAGACAAGACTTGTTCTTGCCAACATGACAGAATGCCAGGTTAAGAAGTGTGTTATCGCATACGAACCCGTTTGGGCTATCGGTACAGGCCTCACAGCTACAAAGGAAGATGCACAGGAGGTTATCGCTTTCATCCGTTCTATCGTTTGCGATATGTACGGCAGCGAGGTTGCCGAGGCTATCCGTATTCAGTACGGCGGCAGCATGAACCCCAAGAATGCAACTGAGCTTATGGGTATGCCCGATATCGACGGCGGACTCATCGGCGGCGCATCTCTCAAGGCTCCCGATTTTACTGCTGTAGTTAATTATTGATAAGCCATAAAAGGCAAATGAAAGGATAATAAGCATGAGCAAAAATCTTACAATGCTTATAATTATGGACGGCTTCGGCATCAGCTGTAATGAGGAGGGCAATGCTGTTAAGTGCGCTAAAACACCCGTGCTTGATAACCTCTTTGCAACACGTCCCTACACACTTATCGAAGCAAGCGGCAGAGCAGTAGGCTTGCCCGACGGTCAGATGGGTAACTCCGAGGTTGGTCATATCAATATCGGTGCAGGCAGAATAGTTGACCAGGAGCTTATGAGGATCACACGTACAATTGAGAACGGTGAGTTCTTTGAAAATAAGGTTCTTTGCGAGGCTATTGAGCATGCAAAGGCAAACGGCTCCGCTTTGCATACGTACGGACTTATCTCTCCCGGTGGCGTTCATTCCCACACAGATCACCTCCTTGCTATAGTTGAAATGGCAAAGAGAAAGGGTCTTGACAGAGTTTACGTTCATTGCTTTATGGA
>SVGF01000112.1 GCA_015056475.1 Clostridiales bacterium | reverse complement strand
AAGCCACCCTGGAAATAGATGGCGTAGGGCTCGCGGATGGGGCCGTCTGCAGAAAGCTCAATGGATGAGCCTTGCACAAAGGCGCCTGCAGCCATAATAACGTCGCTGTCATAGCCCGGCATGGGATACGGCTCGGGGGTAACGTAGCTGTCAACGGGTGCTGCCTTTTGGATGCCCTTTGCAAACGCCACCATTGCTTCTCGTGAGCCGAGCTCAACGGACTGGATGATGTCGTATCTTGGCTCTGTACCGTTTGGGATCACGTTGAAGCCGAGTGTTTCGTATGCACGTGCGGCAAAGATCGCTCCCTTGAGCGCACTTGCAACGACCGTGGGTGCGAGGAAGAAGCCCTGGTAGAGTGAAGTCATAACGCTTAAGCTTGCGCCGACCTCCTGACCGAGCCCCGGAGCGCTGAGCCTGTAAGCACATCTTTCGATGCATTTTTTTGTTCCTACGATATAGCCTCCAATGGGTGCAAGACCGCCGCCGGGATTTTTTATGAGTGAGCCGACAGTCATATCCGCTCCTACGTCGGAGGGTTCAATAAGGTCAACGAATTCACCGTAGCAGTTATCGACCATGCAAATTACGTCGGGCTTTATAGATTTGATGAATGCGATAAGCTCGCCTATCTGCTTTACAGAGAACGTGGGGCGCATCTGATAGCCCTTTGATCTTTGGATGGTTGCGACCTTTGTTTTTTCGTTGATGGCGTTTTTTATGCCGTCCCAATCGAATCCGCCGTCAGCTGTAAGGTCTACCTGCTTGTAGGTCACGCCGTATTCGGCGAGCGAGCAGGTTGATTCCCTTATGCCGATAACCTCCTCAAGAGTGTCATACGGCTTTCCTACGGGGGATAGAAGCTCGTCACCCGGTAAAAGGTTTGCGGAAAGTGCGATAGCGAGTGCGTGAGTGCCGCAGGTTATCTGTGGGCGCACGAGTGCAGCCTCGGTATTGAAGCAGGTTGCATAGACCTCCTCAAGAGTGTCCCTGCCGACGTCGTTATAGCCGTAGCCTGTAGTGCCTGCAAAGCAGGTTGCGTTAACTCTGTTTGCTTGCATGGCGTGAATGACCTTGAGCTGATTTTGCTCCGCAATATCGTCTATTTCTTTGAATCTCGGTTCAAGCTCTGCAAGTATTTTGTTGCTGAAATCTACAACAGACTTTGAAATGCCGAGCTTTGAATGCATATTTGTGTTCATATTTTTATCTCCGTAATACTTTGTCCAAGTACTAATTATACCATATATGGCGGGTTTTGTCAAACTGAGATAATCGCAATTAGTTTTAAAATAAATTGACAAATCTCAAAAAATGTTGTATTATATTATGGTAGTATGCAAATACTTTATTGTATTTTATTTTTCTTATTTTTTATTTCTTTTAAGGCGTTTGCCATTTTATCATTACACGAGGATTTTTATGAAAACCGAAAACATTGACCCTAACACACTTGAAAGCTTAAGTCTTACACAGCTAAGAGAGATCGCAAAAGAATTGGACATTGAAAAAGCATTTACAATGCGCAAAAAAGAGCTTGTAGAGGCTGTTAAAGAAAAGATACCTGCACCCGAGCCGCCCAAAAAGCAGGAGGGCGAAGAAACGGTAAAGAATATTCCCGCTGAGGGTATACTTGAAATTCTGCCCGACGGGTTTGGATTTCTCAGAGCACAGAATTGCTACAACAGCGACAAGGACGTTTACGTGAGCTCCGCATTTATTCGCAGAGCGGGCATGCGCCCCGGTGATAAGATAAAGGGCCTTGCACAGCTTTTGCACGTGACCGAAAAGCATCCGTCGCTGTATCAGATAGATTCAATAAATGATAAATCATATGAATTCAGCAAGAGGCGTCCGCGTTTTTCTACGCTGGTGCCCGTGCATCCCAATGAAAAGATAAGGCTTGAGCATGCGGACCCCGACGGCGACGTTTCGTCAAGGCTCATTGATCTTGTTGCGCCGATAGGAAAGGGGCAGAGAGGGCTTATTGTTTCTCCGCCGAAGGCAGGAAAAACAACGATATTGAAGCAGATAGCAAACGGAATATCAAAAAATCACCCCGAGGTAAAGCTGATAGTGCTGCTTATTGACGAGCGACCCGAGGAAGTAACTGATATTCAACGCTCAACAAATGCGACCGTAATATATTCAACGTTTGACGAGCATCCCGAGCATCATACAAAGATAGCTGAAACCGTGCTTGAGCATTCAAAAAGACTTGTTGAGTCGGGGGATGACGTTGTAATTCTTCTTGACAGCATCACGCGCCTTGCAAGGTCGTATAATCTGACAGAGCCGCCGTCCGGCAGGACGCTTTCGGGCGGACTTGATCCTGCGGCGTTGTTTCAACCAAAGGGATTTTTTGGTGCGGCAAGAAATATAGAAAACGGCGGAAGCCTTACGATAATTGCAACTGCACTTGTTGATACGGGCAGCAGAATGGACGACGTGATATATGAGGAATTCAAAGGTACGGGCAATATGGAGCTCCACCTTGAAAGAAGACTTGCTGAAAAGCGCATTTATCCTGCGGTGGATATTTACAGATCGGGTACAAGGCGCGACGAGCTTTTGCTTACTAAGAGTGAGCTGGATGCCATGGCAACGCTAAGACGCTCGCTTGCGGATGGCAAGAGCGACAGAATAACTCAAAGCGTTATTGAAACGCTCACCACAACAAAGTCCAACGATCAATTTGTAAAGGTAATAAACCACGTGTTGGCGCAGAGTGACAAAAATATGGTGAGTGAGTCATGATACTTATTACTACCGCAATGATGGCAGAGGCGCGGCCGATAATTAAAGCTTTGGGGCTTAAATGCATTGATAAGGGTATAAATCTCTATGAGAATAATGATTTTGTGCTTAAGGTTACGGGAGTTGGCATTGCTGAGTGTGCCGCTGACACGGGCTGGGCATTCGGAAGATACAATGACATTACGGGTGCTGTAAATATTGGCGTTGCAGGCTCAAAGGACCACAAAAAAGGTGACGTGATAATAGCGGATACCGTTTTGCAGGCATCAACAGGGCATATATTTGTGCCTGACGTTCTTTACGGAACAAAATTCAAGGGCGCAAGGGTGGTAACGCATGATTCACCCGAATTGAACGGAAAAAACGGTGAAGTCCACGATATGGAGGCTTATGGGTTTGTAAGGGCAGCCTATCCGCATCTTACTACGGACAAGATAGCGGTGGTAAAGATAATATCGGACGGAGCTGATGCGGATACTCAAATTGTTACAGCTGCAGACGTGACAGGGCTTGTGGAATCCAATATTGATAATATCGTAGAATTTGTAAGATCTTTTGCGGAGTATTGCTCCGAAGAAAAATTTACTGTTGATATTTCGCTCCATGAGCAGAAGATTGCAGAGGTATTCAGACTCACCGTTTCACAGCGCGAGATATTAAAAAAGGAGCTTATGAATTGTGCGGTCTATTACGGAGCTTTACCCGACGTTTCAAAGCTTATACCTCAGCCCGAAGCAAAGAAAAGCGAGAATGCACGGGCGTTTGAGGCATTTATTGAGCAGATGCGAAGAAATGAGAATTGTATTCCGATAGAAATTGCAAAGCCTGTTTTGCAAAAAAGAAGATTCTTTGACAGAATATACGTTGAAGATGCGGTTTTGAATCATCCGTCAACACAGAGGGTTATACAAAAATTCAAGAATGCCAGCGTTATTAAGATTCCGCATTACAAAAGCGTATTCAACGTTGGAAGACAGAATATTACAGCGCAGAAATACAGAAAGAATCTGATACTTGCAAAAGCAACGGGACAGCTTGTGTATAAGGGCTCGGACTATTGCAATGCGTTTGGATTTGATAAATTCTATTATTGCTCAACCGTTATGGGCTGTGCGTACGGCTGTGAATACTGCTATCTTGCGGGGATATACAACAGCGCAAATATCGTAGCGTTTGTAAATACAGAGGATTTTTTTGCTGAGCTTGAACGTGAATGCGGTGATGAGCCATCGTTTGTTTGTTGCTCGTACGATTCGGATATTATTGCGCTTGACAGCGTGCTTGATACCGTTGGTGCGTGGCTTGATTTTGCAAAAAAGCATGAGAATATTACTCTTGAGATAAGAACAAAGAGCACAAACGTGGCGGCGTTTGAATGCGAGCCCATACCAAACGTAATAATTGCTTATACGGTTTCGCCCGAGAGCGCCTCACGAGAATTCGAGCCGTCCTCACCGCCTTTAAGGGCAAGAATTTTGGCGGCAAGAAAACTGTGTGATGCCGGGTGGAGAGTAAGGCTTTGCATGGAGCCGATACTTTATCCCGTGGTAAATATTGAGGAGTATTTTGCGCTTGCGGATGAGATAGCTCATGATGCTGCTCAAAGAAAATATGAGGACGTAGTTGTTGGAGAATTCAGAATGAACAGACAATGCTTTGCTAGGATAGCTCAGCTTTTGCCGAATTCAAAGCTTTTTCACAACCCGTTCTATTATAATGACGGTACTTTTGTATCCTATAATGGTGCATCTGAGGCAGTAAAAATGATCTCAGAGCGCATAAGGATGAATTGCGACGTTAAAGTGGTGGAGTTTGAATACTCTGCGGATAATAAAGAACATACATAAGGAGGAGATTTATGATAGAATTGATCTATCCCAAAAATGGAGCAAAAATATCAATACTCACAGATTTTCAAAAGGAGTTTTATCGCCGTGAGTATGCGGGGTCACATAAAAACGATAATGCTTACGATGATTACGTACAAGAAGCGTTTGAAAGGGAAGATATCACAAACCCTGTAACGGTAGTGTTTAAGTGGAAGCGAAGCAATATGTTTGCGCCAATGCGTTTTAAGATATCTACCTCACCCGATCTTTTAGAGCTTGTGGGCGTGGATGCTTGCTGTACTTATGGTGATATATTCCCGTCGGATGAGGATGGCGTTTATTGCGTCTGTGTTACGAATCTAAGGTCGGGCACAAAGTATTATTGGACGGTGGATGACCTGAGCGGTGAGTGCCCCGTATACACGTTTACAACTAACGAGAATGAAACAAGATTTATAAATGTCCCGGGATCACACGGAAATATTCGTGATATTGGCGGTAAGCTCACAGCCAGCGGAAAGCGGATAAGGCAGGGCTACGTGTTCAGAGGTGCGGCTATGGAAAAGCCGTATTATGATCCCGAAGGACTTACTACCGACGGCAAGCGCATTGTTCGTGATATATTCAAGATGAAATTGCAGATAGATCTGAGATATGAGGCAATAGGCAAAATGACCGAAACTGTTTTTGGTAAGGATGGAAAATACGTTCTTTACCCGAGCGGTGCTTATAACTGGATCCACGAGGATGGCGCAAAGGATATGGTGGTAATGCTTCTTGAGCTGTTTGCAGATGAGGAGAATTATCCGATATTCTTCCATTGTGTTGCGGGTGCGGACAGAACGGGTACACTTGCGATGCTTTTAGAGGGCTTGCTTGGAGTGAGTGACGAGGATATAATTGCGGATTACAACGCAACTACAATGAATGGTGATGCCCGAAGATGGGACGGAAATGATGAGATCAAGGCAATGGTGAACGGCTTGAATGAGCTTTACCCCGAAAAAACACTTTCTCAGCAGATAGCACTTTACGTGGATGACTGCGGCATCTCAAAGGAAAAGATAGATAAGATAAAGAATTTACTCCTTGAGTAATAAACAAAACGAGCTTAAACGGGAAACCGAATAAGCTCGTTTGCTTTTATATTGTTGTAACCAATTTTGCGGAGTGCTTTGTAAGATACTCGATATTCTTTTCGTCAAAAACGGTATCGTTTTTGGTGTGGATCTTGTTCATATACAGAATGCCACGCTTTGACTTTCTGAGTGCCGCAACGCCCACGCCGCAGGGGAATTGCGCTTGATCGGATGGATAGAATATGCCCTTTGATGCGACTTCGACGTTAAAGCCGTCTTCGCAGGGAAATGCATTCGTCAAAACATCCTTATATTGTTTTGCTCCATGCAAACAGTT
>SVGF01000111.1 GCA_015056475.1 Clostridiales bacterium | reverse complement strand
CCCATACACCCACAGGCTCCCAAAATGGTATTTATCGAACAGAACAAACGCGAATTTGTAAAGGGCAAAGAGGACATGTATCGCAGATTAAGCGTAAGAGAATGCGCAAGGATTCAAACATTCCCTGACACCTTTGAATTTGTGTATACAGACGTTGCCGATGCGTACAAAATGATTGGCAATGCCGTTCCTGTAAACTTGGCGTTTGCAGTAGCAAAAGCTATCAAAAGCAATCTTGATATTATGGAGTAATACGTGATAGATTTAAAAGAATACTATTTGAACAATGTTTCCGAAAACGAATATCACTATAAATTTCGTTCGTATATTTTAGCCTCAAATAAAAAATATAACGTTTTCTTTGGTGAGGAGGAAGACGAAGAACCTGAATTTTTAATAGTTGATATTGAAGAAGCTATTGAAAAAATCAAGTCATTATGTCAGCCTGAAATACAAACTTTTTCAAAAGAACAAACATGTTGGTTCTATTTGCTCACTTTTTTCTTTCATCACAACGGGTACTACATAGAAGAATTTCCTCATGTTTTGAGAAGACCTCCGAATGAGCCAACGGAATTTACGTACACCGAGATTCGAAATAAAGCTTTTGCTTTGGGACTAAATTTAAATGGAACAATACCATATCGTGTACGTAGACAAATTGTTGCACAACTTACATTTAAGACTAACGGAACTACTCTTGATCTTGGAGAGTCAATCGAAGAAAAATTCAAAAAAATATCTACTCGCAATGCAAGTTTCCAAGAAATGGCTCTTGACGAAAAACTGCAAGAAATCGCAAATCTTATAGAGAATATGCTCAAAGAAAATGGCAAGTTCATTACACTTGACTATGCTTCGTTTGCCTTTGAGTATTTAAGTGATGAAACAATAAAAAAATACAGAAAGCAAATGCAATGTTTTAGGCATTCAGCGGAAGAATCGGTTGCTGAACGAAGTAGTTATACTGACGCTCAAAAAAACTTTTTTGTGGATTTCGGCATCGTAATTGTAAAAACCATTCACGAATTAAAATCAATGCTGTAAAAAAACAGGGACAAATGTTGTTTTCCACCTATGATTTTGAGGCTTTTTGCTTCCCCCCATTTTTTGACCATTTTGAGACCTTTTGCTGTCTTGACCCACGTTAGTCAATCGTAAAGCTTCAAAAAACAATATAATCCGTAGTCGCTGGCGCCCGTCAGCCAAAACGATCATAAAAAGGACCACCCCATGACCCGCGAAATACACCCCAACGAACTGCAAGATCTTTTAGAACTATACTTACATCTCCACGAGGATTCCATCCCCGAGCTTACACAGCATCTGCAAGAAACATGGAGCACCATTATCAACGACCCCAACCACCACGTCATCGTAAATGAAATTGACGGCAAGATCGTTTCATCTTGCATCTGCGTCATCATACCAAATTTAACAAGGGGCATCCGTCCGTATGCATTCGTTGAAAACGTCGTTACTCACGCCGATTTCAGAGGCAAGGGCTATGCTACCGAGTGCCTTAATTTTGCAAAACAGATAGCAATATCGCAAAATTGCTACAAAATGATGCTTTTAACAGGCTCACACAACGCCAAAACACTCAATTTCTACACAAACGCAGGCTATAACTCCACCGACAAAACAGCATTTATACAATGGCTGGAATAATACCACTGCAATAACAACATAAATACGAAAGGAATTAAATAATATGGCCACACTCGAACCCATGTCCGACTTCTTCACCAAAAGAGTCAACGGCTACGACGAGCACATGATATCAAACGTAGAAGGCTGCAAGGAGGGTTATCCCCTTATGGCATCCCTTTTGCCACCAAATACAAAGGAGCTTCTCGACCTCGGATGCGGCACAGGGCTTGAACTTGACGAAATATTCAAGCTTTTCCCCAACGTAAACGTAACGGGAATAGATTTATGCAAAGATATGCTTTCTGCCCTTAAGGCAAAGCACCCCGATAAAAACCTCAATTTAATATGCGCAGACTATTTCAAAGCCGACTTCGGCTCAAACAAATACGATTGCGCAGTATCATTTGAAACCATGCACCATTTCACACACGAAAAGAAGACAGCGTTGTATAAAAAGATATGCGATTCGCTTACTTCTAACGGTCGTTATATCGAATGCGATTACATGGTAGATACTATCGATCAGGAAGAAGCTTTATTTGCCGAAAACGCTCGTCTTCGCAAGGAGCAAGGTATCGGTGCAGACGAATACTACCATTTCGATACACCCTGCACAATAGAAAACCAAATAAAAATGCTCAAAAATTCGGGATTTACCCACATTGAGCAAGTCTTCAGAAAGGGAAACACCACAATGCTCGTCGCCACAAAGAATAAGTAACTGGTCGCATCTAACACATGTTAAAAACACCCATAAACCTCAACCTCACCACAATACCGCCGGTATTCCATCCGCTTATAAGCAATGCCGATATCTATGACAGCTCATGCTCTGCCACCGCAAGAGTATATTTCATAGATAAGGACGACGGCTATTATCTCAAGACATCACCAAAAGGCACGCTTAAAAAAGAAGCAACCATGACAAAGTACTTTGCGCAAAAGGGCTTATCCGCAAACGTGCTTGAATATTTGTCCGACGAAAATGATTGGATGCTCACCTCCCGCATCCACGGCGAGGATTGCACTCACGCAATGTATCTTGAAGACCCCAAAAGGCTTTGCGATACGCTTTCCGAAAGGCTTTATCTACTCCATTCGCTTGATTGCAGCGATTGCCCCGTAAAGCATACCGCAAGCTATCTTGCCACAGCTACAGAAAACTACAAAAAAGGTCTTTATGACCCAAGCTATTCCCCTGAGATCTTAGGCTCTCTCTCCTCCGACGACGCATATAACTACGTTTTACAAAGGCAAGATCAACTTTTTGATAACGTACTTTTGCACGGAGATTACTGCCTACCAAACGTTATGCTCGACAATTGGAAATTCTCCGCATTCATAGACGTTGGAAACGGCGGAGTCGGTGACAGACACGTTGACGTTTTCTGGGGCATCTGGACGCTTTCCTATAACCTCAAAACACAAAAATATACAGATAGATTCATTGACGGCTACGGCAAAAGCCTCATTGATATGGATAAATTAAAGCTTATTTCCGTAATCGAAGCATTTGGATAAAATACATCACGAAAGGTAAATATCATGAATAACAGCAAACCAAAAAGCAACAGATCATACAATCACACCTCACCCCGCAAGGATTTTGCAAAAAAGTCAGCTTCTACCGCAACGCCACAAAAATTTTCAAATCACGTCACACGCACCAAAAAGCTCGATATTGAGCGCATAGATTCCAATTTCTGTGGCGTTGCCGAGGTCAAGGGCAGAATTTTCCACGTAAAAAACGTGTTGCTAAACGAAAGAGTCGAGGTTGAGCTCCCCCACTTAAAGGACCAATCAAGAGAAAAGACCTACGTCTATACCCCCATCAGAATAATTACACCTTCCCCCGACAGAGTTGACGTTTCATGTCCTTACGCAAACGATTGCGGCAACTGCAACCTTCTTCATTGCAAATACTCTGCTCAGCTCAGGGACAAAGCCCAGAGATTGAATTCAACCCTCAATCAAATAGGCGTCAAGTCCGCAAAATTCATCCCATCCGAGCAGTTTGCATACCGTAACAAGGTCCACCTTGCATTCACAGAGGTTGAGAAAAAAACACTTGTCGGCTTCTTTAACGAAGAAACAAACCGCGTTGTGCCCGTGCGCCGTTGTCAGCTTCACGGGGCATGGTTTGAAAAGCTCGTCAGCGTGCTGAACACTTGGGCTACCGATAACCGTCTTCGTGCATTCAAGCCGTGGGAGCAGGAAGGTCTTTTGCGCTTTGCAGTTTGCAGACACTTAAAGGGCAGAATCATGGTTACCATCGTCGCAAGAGAAAACATCCGTTGCATGGATAAGCTCTACTCCATGCTCGAAAAGGAATTCAAGGAGGTCAGCCTCTATCTCAACATAAACACACAAGCGGACAGCAAGGTATTCAGCCCCAAATTCATCCATTACGGTGGACCCAAAAAGCTCAAGGGTAATATTTTGGGAATAGATATCCTCCTCAGCCCCAATTCATTCTTCCAGGTCAACGAGCAGATTGCATCCGAGATATACAGCAAGGTGCTTGACTATGTCACAACTGACGATACTGATACCGTCGTTGATGCATACAGCGGAATCGGCATTACAAGCCTTTTATTCGCATCAAAGGGCAAAAACGTAGTTTCGATCGAGGTAGTCCCCCAGGCGGTTGAGGACGCCAAGGAGCTCGCCGCACTCAATAACCTTCAGTCCAAAATCAAGCATATATGCGGCGACTGCAACAACATTCTCCCCAAGCTCAAGGTTGACGGCAGAACAACTTTCTTTGTTGACCCACCAAGAAAGGGTCTGGGTGCACAGGTGTGCGAAACAATAATCAAATTCAAACCCGCAAAGATCGTTTACCTCTCATGTAACCCGGAAACGCTCGCAAACGACCTTGTGATGCTGCAAAACGGCGGATACGAGGTTAAGGAGATAATGGGATATGATATGTTCCCCAATACAAAACATATGGAAAGCTTGGTTTATTTGACGAGAGAATGACCATAAAACGTAGGGGCTGACGTCCTCGACAGCCCGTAATGAGCATTCCACCGCGTTCACCAATGGCAAACATATCGCTGTTTCGCAATGCAAAACAATATCGCATAAATATATCCAACAAAAAATTATGAATAAAACAATTTCAAACGGAAAATGGTCAAGAGTATTTGACTTTGATCAACATGGTTATTTTACCATAAAAACTGACAGGTTCATTATTCACATCACCGGTGGAAGTATTGTTATATCGGATAGGATAACGGGCGCTAAACTCAAACAAATCAAAGGATACAATTATCTGTACACGGGAGACGTTAAGCCTGACGAGACAGAAATATTCGCGTTGGAAAACGGTAAACATTTCTACGTAATCTCTTTAGAAGATTTTACACAAAAGTTGAAAATTACGCTTCCTCGTTTTTATGAGGCAATAGACGTATATGGCAGTTTTTCAAGCGACGGAAATATCTTATACGTTCCGGTACAGAGATGGAGAAATAACAGCTACGAATACTGTCTTTGTGAATACGAAACAAAATCATATTCGTTAGTGAATATGAAAAAAATCCATTATTCACAAGTTACACATTGGATATAAAAGATTCCATTTAAGCAAATTATTAATTTAATCCCCGAAAGGAGCACCCCCCATGACCAAATTTGACATGCACATACATTCCGACAAATCCACCCCAAACCCAAACGCCCTGCTTCAGGCAATGGACAAAGCAGGCATCCACGGCGGATGCGTATTCTCCACACCTCCTGCCCAAATGAAAATGCCCGAATCCGAGGCTGATTTTGACTCCCGTCTTGAAAGAGTCTTAGCCTGGGCAAAGGATCATCCCGACAGAATATTCCCCGTTATGTGGATACACCCGTTTGAGGAGGATATTTTCAATAAGATCACGCGCGCAGTCGATAAGGGCATTGCCGCATTCAAGATCATCTGCACGGATTTTTATATCTATGACGATATCCCCATGCAGGTAGTGCGTCACATCGCAAGCCTCAATAAGCCCATCATATTCCACACAGGCATACTTTGGGACGGCAACGTATCATCAAATTACAACCGCCCGCTCAATTGGGAAGCTCTGCTTGACGTCGAGGGCTTAAAATTCTCCCTCGGACATTGCTCATGGCCCTGGATAGACGAATGCATAGCACTCTACGGCAAATTCCTCAACTCCGGCAGGGGCGCCGAAATGTTCTTTGATATCACACCCGGCACACCCAAAATATACCGCGAGGAGCTCCTCACAAAGCTCTACACAATAGGCTATAACGTGGGTGATAACATAATGTTCGGCTCAGATTGCAGCGCACAGTGCTACCGCAGCGAATGGGTGTCCGATTGGCTTGAAACAGACGGCAAAATACTTGATAAGCTTGGCGTAAGC
>SVGF01000003.1 GCA_015056475.1 Clostridiales bacterium | reverse complement strand
TCGTTTGTTTCCTTGTCAACGTAAATGGAGAATCCCTTTGGCTCCTGCTTTTTCCAGAATTCACCGTCGTAATTCTGCGGCGGGAATTCGCCGCAATCACCAACTTCAAATACTTCTCTTATTTTAGTAAAGCCTTCGTTGGGATATTTGGCAATACTCATTCTCTTGTTATTCCAGAAAAGCTCGCAGTTAAGTCCGTCAACGTGATCCTTAAAAAGCTGACCGCAGCAGCTTGCAATAGCATAAAAATCACCGATCTGCTCTCTTGTTATGCCGTGTGCCAAAAGGTCGTATCCAACAACCTTGTCGCGCGCTGATTCGTACAGTCTCTCCTTGACGTCATCATCGATCGCACCAAAATCCTTAAAATCAAGCACTCTGCCACCGCTAATAACTGCGCCGTCCAAAGCTTTGATGGCAACGGGGCATTCAGCTGTGCCGCTGTGTTCTTTTGTGAGCTTGATAGATTCAACGTTGTATTCACCTTTGCATAAAAGTATATTTACTTGTGAATACTTGCCCGATGAAACAGCATCATTTACCTTGCTGAGTGCCATATCTATAGTGGCAAACGGTTTTTCCTCGCAACCGCAGTTGCAGTCGCATCCTTGGGGTGAAACGTAAAAATTCTTGATGTCCATATTTTTACCTCCAATACTATATTAGCCTTATACGGCTTTATAAAATATCTTCCATGGTAACCTTAAGCGGTCTTAACCCACATTTCTCATAAAATTTCATCGCTCCGGAGTTTAAGCACCACACGTTGAGCGTCACGTGATAACATCCCAACTGCTTTGCCAATTCCTTTACGCTTTCATACAGCAAAGTACCGATCCCCTTGCCTCTTGAGTCCTCAAGCACGCATAAATCGTCAACGTAAAGTGTTTTTATGGGCATTAAATTATCGCCCTCAGCCTCCTGCAATATGCAAAACGCATATCCGAGAGCAATATCGTTTTCATCCACCGCAACGAGTATTGGCTTTGACTCATCCAACAGAATTTCAGCCAGCTCGTCATCGGTATATTTTTTCTTCCCGTGAATGAATATATCATCCCTGCCGTCCGCATGGACGTTGTTCACCTGAAACAGTAAAGTATTTATTTGCTCAATGTCCTTTGAAGCTGCATTTCTTACTTTCATATCATTCTCCGTCAAAAATCACAAGCTTGTGCATTGCACGGGTACAAACTGTGTAGTAGAGCCTTTTTTCGATCTCGGTATCGTAATTCTCAGCATCATATACAAATACTGCGTCAAATTCAAGCCCCTTTGAAAGATACGACGGTATTACCACCACACCCGAGCTGTAAGAATCGTTATCATCCATAACGAGCGTCAGATTGATATCGTCATTCACCTTCAGCCTTGAATGCAGATCAAAAGCTGTGTCCGCATTTTTGCATATAACGCCTATTGAATGGAATCCTCTTTCTGTGCATTCACGTATTCCATCAATAAGAGTGGTGTATCTGTCCTGTCCCTTTGCAAATTTGATTACCGATACGGGGTCGCCGTGTCTGTCCATATATTCAACGTCCGTCTGCTGAATTATTGAATTAGCAAATTCGGATATCTCGTTTGTTGAACGATAGCTCTTTGTCAAACGGAATATATCCGCATCTCGTTCAAGGCATTTATCAAGAACGTCTTCGTTATATATCTCAGCCGTGCAATCAATGGTCTGATTCACGTCACCCACAAGAGTTATTGCCGCCTTGTCAAACATTCTCTGCAAAACGTAAATTCCCGTGGGGGAGATGTCCTGGAATTCGTCTATGAATATAAATTTGATCGGAGCTTCTGTCTGAACCTTTTGCCCGTCAATAACGCATCTCACAAAAAGCAGCGGGAAAAGATCCTCTCTGTTCAAATGCCTCTTGTTAAAATACTCGGCAGGGTCTATCATATTCTTGAATTCCTCAAAGCTTATGTCTGTAAGATCCGATATCGTTTCAAAGAATCTCTTTGATCTGAACATATTAGCATAAAGCGAAACCGTGTTCACGCCAAACATATTGTTGATCTTAGACTTTATCGAAGCAAACTCCTGATTCAGCGCAGCATTTACCACTTCGTCCATTTCCCAGCTGAAAAGATCCGAATTTTCCTGCTCCAGCTCCTTTTTGCGTTGCTCAATTATCTCATCAAGCACAGAGTATATTCTTGCGGAGATTCGCTTGAGCCTTTGCGCGTAATTCATGCTTGCCCAATCGTGGTAATAAAGTCTTGAGATCTCCTCAGCCGTGATGAGCATTCTGCCACGGTATTCAATATCGTGGGGCTTAAAATCGTTTGAATCGACGAATTTTGCATAACGCTTCAATATTTCAAGGAATGTTGCGCTGTTTTTGAACTTCGCCTGCTTCAATCTCAGCTCGCGCTTTTTGCTGTCCTCGGCAAGCATCTTTTCCATCAGCTCGCAATGCCCCGTTACCGTAAAGTCGCCAAGCAATTCGCCAAAAAGGTCCGTAACCGTTCTTATTTTTACATTTGCCTCGCCAAGGTCGGGCAACACCTCGCTTATATAGTCAAGGAAGATATTGTTGGGGGAGAGTATAAGCACGTTATCAGCTTTTATAGTATCCCTGTGCTTGTATAGCAGATATGCGGCTCTGTGCATTGCAACGGACGTTTTACCACTGCCTGCCGGTCCAAACACTACAAGGTGCTTAGCGGAGCTCTTTCTGATAGCTTCGTTTTGCTCCTTTTGAATGCTCTTAACAATGTGCCCCATTCTCTTGTCCCTGCTTTCGGACAAAAGCTTGCACAAAAGCTTATCCTCTATCAATACGTCCGTATCAAAAACGTAATTGATCTTATCCTTCGCAATACCAAACTGTCTCTTGCCCAAAAGCTCACCGTAAATCGTTCCTGCAGGGCATTCGTATTCGCATTTACCGCTTTCGTATTGGTAGTAAAGCGAGCATATGGGTGCTCTCCAGTCGAGCACAATAAAATCATCGTCCTCGTCCTTTAACGTTGATATTCCCACGTAATACTTTTCCGAAAGATACTCATCCTCCTCAAGAAAATCTATCTTACCAAAGTATGCGGAAGCTTCCATCTGTCTGAGCACTCTGAGTCTTGCGTTTATGTCGTTGTAGTGCCTTTCTTCAGCCTCAACAATGTCGTTGTATTTATAGATCTCAGTGATCTGATCCCAGTCAGCACCACCGTTTAACGTTGGTACGTCCTCGTTAAAGTCCTTGTTGATGCTTACTATGTTTTTGAATTTATCCTTTATATTTCCACTCAAAAGCTCAGTCTCATCAATTATAAGTCCGTAAGCTTTTTTTAAGTGAAGCTGTTCTTCTTGTAATTCCTTATCTGTTAAAGCCATTTTTATATCCTTTATTCTTTGTTTTCGTTTTCTGTTTTTGTTTCGTCGTATTTATATTGTTCCATTTCAAGCTGCTTGCGGAATTCAATAGCATCCTGGCTCATATCGTGGTCCTGTATCTCCACACCTCTTGCCTTCTTGTAGCCTATTATCATAGCTATGGGCGGCACGCATACGGGCAAAAGCATCAATTCTGGCATAAGCAACGGAAACTGGTTAAACAATATCGTAAACGGTGCCATCAAAAATTTTGATACGATGTTTGCAGGATTCAGCTCATCCGGAGCTTCAAGCTGCAAGTTTACTTTTATAGCCCAAAAAATACAGATAAGCTGTACTGCAATTATAGCTATAGTTGCAAGATATATTCTTCTCTTGTCGTATATTCCGCCGACTGAATGTCTGTATCCGTCGTTATATGCGATGTATCCGTAGTAGAGTATTACCAACGGCATCATGATCGTATGAACAAGTGCGCCGCTGAAAAATTCTTTTGCCTGGTTTGTTTCCAATCCCATTATTATTCCTATTATAAAGTGGAAAGCAAACATCAAAAAGCTTGTGAATAAATTTGCCATTACGTATTTCAATCCCAAGAGCAATGAATTCCTTATATCTCTTGTACTCAATTCAGGTAATTTCTTGTTTTCCATATTTTTTACACTCCATAAAGTTTGTCATTTCATTATAGCATATTTAACGGCAAATTACAATAGAAATTTTTGAAAAAATACTTGACAAAATACCCCAAGGGGGTATATAATATATAAAAAAGGAGAATAAAAATGGACGATATAGAATTGATCGATAATAATTGTGAGCATTGCAGAAAAAAGCATCGCACAGATGCAGAATATAAAGCACTCTCAAACAGGCTTTCCAGAATAGAAGGGCAGATACGCGGAATAAAAGGCATGATAGAAAGGGACGCATACTGTCCCGACATACTCATTCAAGTGTCTGCGGTCAATGCGGCGCTCGAAGCATTCAGCAGGGAGCTTTTGTCAGAGCATATAAGGACTTGTGTGGTAGAGGATATAAAATCCGGCAAACAGGATACGGCAGATGAGCTCGTATCACTTCTCAAGAGAATATTGTGAGGTAATTATGAAAAGATATTATGTAAAGGGAATGAGCTGTGCTGCCTGCAGCGCAAGGGTAGAAAAGGCAGTAAACGGTGTAAAGGGTGTTGAAAAGTGCAACGTTGACCTCTTATCAAATACATTGTCTGTTGATGGCACACAAACAGAGGAGGCACTTTCCGTTGCAATAAAAAAAGCAGGCTACGAGCTTGTTTTGGATAACGGCAATGATAATAACGAAGACCAACAATCAATGCAGATAAAGTCCACGTTAAAAAGGCTTATCTCATCAATAGCCATACTGCTGGTACTCATGTACTTTGCAATGGGCTATAATATGGCTGGGCTTCCGCTCCCAAAATTTTTTGAGGACACACCCATATTCATTGCACTTGTGCAGATGACATGTGCGCTTGCGGTAATGTTCATCAACAGACAGTTTTTTATCCGCGGCATCAAGGGCGCAATAAAGGGCGCACCCAATATGGATACGTTGGTAGCACTCGGCTCGGGCGCGTCGTTTATATACAGCGCGTATATTACGGTAGTTTTGGCTGTTAAAAATGATGCAATGCTTCTTCACGAGCTTTATTACGAGTCCGCGGCTATGATATTAACTCTCATAAGCGTTGGTAAGCTACTTGAAGCAAGGGCAAAAAGCAAAACCACCGATGCAATAAAGGGCTTAAAATCTCTTAAGGCTCAGTCCGCGATCATCCTTGTTGACGGAATCGAAACCGAAGTCCCTATAGATCAGGTAAAGGTTGGCGACGTGTTCATCGTGCGCCCGGGAGAAAGCATTCCCGTTGACGGAATAGTGTTAAACGGCTTTTCGTGCGTTGATCAATCTGCGCTTACGGGTGAAAGCGTGCCCGTGGATAAGGCTGTGGGTGACGAGGTGTATTCCGCAACCGTAAATCAGACGGGCTATATCGAGTGCCGTGCCGAAAAGGTCGGCGAGGATACCGCGCTTGCACGCATAATTGACGCAGTAAGCAAGGCGGCAGCGTCAAAAGCACCCATCGCAAGAATTGCAGACAAGGTTTCGGGTGTTTTCGTTCCCGTTGTTTTGGCAATAGCTTTGGTGAGTGTGATAGTATGGCTTTTGCTTGATAAGAGCATCGGCTATGCGCTTGAGCGAGGTATTGCCGTGCTTGTAATAAGCTGTCCGTGTGCGCTCGGGCTTGCCACACCTGTTGCAATAACCGTCGGCAACGGCATCGGAGCAAAAAACGGAATTCTGTTCAAAAATGCTGAAGCACTTGAAGCTGTCGGAAAAATAAACGTTGCAGTTTTTGACAAAACGGGAACTATCACCGTCGGTGAACCAAAGGTTGTTGACGTTGTGGCGGTTGACGGAGTAACAAGTGACGAATTGCTTTCAGTCGCATATTCCGTAGAAAAATTCAGCTCACATCCCCTTGCAACGGCAATATGCGACCATGCTCAAAAAATGAATGCACAAAGTATAGAAGCAACCGATTTTGAAACACTCACAGGTAGCGGTGTTACAGCCGTAACTCAAAGCGGCAGAGTATACTGCGGCAGAGTCAGCTTCATCAAAACTCTTGTCGAGGTTGATCAGAATGCATTGGATACTTGCTCTCAAATGGCGTCACAGGGCAAAACTCCCATGCTCATAGCTCGCGAGGATAAATTGCTCGGAATCATTGCCGTTGCAGATGAATTAAAACCCGATGCAAAGCTTGCAATATCTCAGTTAAAGCACATGGGGATCCACACGGTTATGCTTACGGGTGACAATAACGGCACAGCCAAATACGTTGCAAAAAACGTTGGAGTTGACGAGTTTTATGCCGAGGTAATGCCCGAGGATAAAGCTAAAACGGTAACGCAGTTAAAGTCGCGAGGAAGCGTTGCCATGATAGGCGACGGCATCAACGATGCTCCCGCACTCAGCGCGGCGGATATCGGTATCGCGGTAGGCTCGGGCACTCACATAGCAATAGACGCCGCTGACGTTGTGCTGATGAAGAATAACGTTACCGACGCAGTCAGAGCAGTACGGCTCAGCAAGCTTGTGCTCACAAATATAAAGGAAAATCTTTTCTGGGCATTTTTATACAACGTAATAGGAATTCCTCTTGCGGCAGGCGTATTTATAAGCATCCTCGGCTGGAAAATGAGCCCCATGCTCGGCGCGCTTGCAATGAGCTTGTCAAGCTTCTGCGTGGTGACGAATGCATTAAGGCTTAACCTCATGAATATTGACGAAAAGGGTAAGCCCATCTCATCAAGCAAAAATGATCCTACAGTTCAAAGCATCACACTTCACGTTGAAGGCATGATGTGCGAGCATTGCGAGGCAAGGGTAAGAAACGCACTCTTGGCTGTAAAGGGCATTGGCGGTGCAGTTGCAGACCACAAGAGCGGCACAGTTACGTACAGCGTTACCGGCAAGGTCAGCCAAGGCAAGGTCTTCAAGGCAATAAAAAAGGCGGGCTATACGCCAAAAGAATAAAAAAACGTCCCCGACGGATCACAAGCTCCATCGGGGATATTTTGTACTTATATCAAATTATTCCTTAACCTTTGTTATCTTAAAGAGTGACATCTGTCCGGGTGCATAGCAAGCAGAAGCCATTGCGAGGTTGCCCTGCTGACCGTCGCGCTTAACCTTAAGGTCGAGCTGCTTACCGTTGTAGAATACCTCCTCAACCTTTTCCACCTTATCAGTAAACGTGAGGCTGAGATGGCCTGCAAGCTTGGGATCCGTGTTGATAAGAACGCAATAATCAACTCCGTCGTCGTCAACAAATGTCGAAACCATACCCATTCTGCCCGAAACGCCTGCAATATAATCGCAATCGCATTCGTTGGGAGTTGTGTAGTAGGGGTATCCGCCGTAGCTTACGCCAATGCCGTATGTATACTTATGGTTAAGTTTTGCAAATATCTCGCCGTAAAGAATGTTAAACTTATTCTGAACTCTTGCAAGATCATAGTAATGAGTCGTCTTGTTGCCAAACTCATCAATGGGAGATTCGCGGTAGTCGCCTGCAACCAATTTATCGTAAATTCTGAACCATACTATACCCTTACATCCGCAAGCGACGCATGTATTCAACTGCCAACGGAAATCGTCCGCTGTGGGTATCTTGTAAAAATCGTGAACGGAGGAGAGCATTGTAGCCCAGATGTCAGCGCCAGCTTTCTTACCTGCTTCAACGAATTCTCTGATATTGTGGAAATGCTCGTAAAGACCTGTGCCGTCAACAAGCATACCTGCATAGCAGCCGTAGCCAATGATGTTGCTGCCCGTTTCCTTTGTGTATCTGCAGCACCAATTTGTAATGCTCTCTCTGCCCTTGAGTGCGCATCTTTCCGTGCGCTCAATGCTGCCCATATTCATATAGAAGATCTTGTCGGGGAATATCTCCTTAAGAGTCTTCACGCCCTCAAAATATTCCTTTGCATCACCGTGGGGCTCTTCGCCTACATAGAAGCCGCAAACTGCGGGGTGGCTTCCAAATTTTTCTTTAACTACAAGAGCCGTCTTAATAAAGCTCTCCCTGTCATGATAGCTCCAAAGATAGATATCGGGAATCTGAAGTATGAGCCCTACACCGCGGTTGTGTGCATCGTCAAGCATCTCATAGAACTTTTTATACAATTCCTCGCTTGAATTCAAGCCAAACGAGGGTGTGATCGGTGTTGTCATGCCAAGGTTTATCCAATCCTCAAGCATATGGGGCTGATAATTTGCAAACTGGTTATAATTCCAGAATGTAAGCTGAACTCTGTCTGCCATAATAATATTTCCTTTTCGTCAAATATATTTTTTAGTGCATAATCTGCTGATAACAATTTTAACATAATTAAATATAATTGTCAATAGTTTGTACTCAAAATCGGCAAAATATGTGGTATAATATAAACGTAACGTGCTTTAATTGGTATCGTTTTTAAAAAATACGGATATTTCCAAAAAATATTTTTTAAGTTGCTTTTTGCTTATTAAATTTCGATGTAAGTTTTATTGGATATATCCGCAAATTCAAGTGTAGCTTGAATTTGGCAAAATTAAAAATTTTAAAAATTCAAGCACTGCTTGCTGTACAAAAAATCCCTTTTACAGTACAATGGTTTTAAGAGTAAGAGCTCAAAACACTCTAAAACAGCAACAAAAGGGGGATGCTTATGAAAAGCTTCAGATTTAACGATCGAAGAACTCAAAGCAAGAACGATCAAAAGGAGATCACAAAATTGGACGTAAGAAAAATAGGTAAGGTAATAGCCACCTACCGTAAGGAAAAGGGCTACACACAGACAGAGCTTGCAGAAAAGCTCGGCGTAAGCTTTCAGGCAGTTTCAAATTGGGAGCGTGGCGACACCATGCCCGACCTTGACAATTTGCTCGCGCTTTCAACCGTGCTTGAAACGAGCATTGACGTTTTGCTCGGCAGAGAACAGAGTGCTAAGGTAAAGGCAGAGCCGGAATCCGTAGATATCGAGGCTATAAAGGCACAGGCAATAAAGGAGTATATAGAAAGTAACAAGCCGCATGTTGACTTTGACGGTGTATTCTCTAATCGCAATCGTTATTCACAGCAGCAGATCGACTCAACCGCAATAGAATATATAAAGCAAACAGGTGATATAGTAAAGATAAGAGAGAAATTTTCTCTTATAAGTTATCCCGCGCTCAAAGAAATTACAAGAATTCGCTATGAGCAGACGGGTGACGCCATTGAAGCGGCGTGCTTTATTGGTCCGTTACTCAGCACTCTTGACGGCATCAAAATGGCAGGCGACTTAAAGGCTCTCGGTGCTGATGATGAAGACGTTTCAAGCGTTATAAACGGCAGAGCATGGAGAGAAAAGTACGTATTGCAGAACTACGATGCTCAGACTGTAACCGATATCATTAAGAATCGCCGCTACTCACAGCGCGATATTGACGATATTGCTATATCCTACGTTGAAAAGACTATGGACGTTGCAACAATAAGAAGTCTGCTCATGCTTATAACAAATCCTGCACTTCACGAGATCACAAGAGTAATTTACCAAAAGACGGGTGACGCAATAGAGGCGGCAGGCTTTATAGGACCTTATCTTGATTATAACGATAAGCAAAAGATGATTGCAGACTTAAAGGCTCTCGGTGCTGACGATGCTAAAATAAACGACGTTTTAAGCGGTAAGGTATGGAGAAGCAAGCATCCTGCTGTGCTTTGAGATGCGGCTTCATTGGTAAAGATTCTCACACAAGAGCGCCATATGCATACACAGCTTGATATGGATGAGCTTGCGATCGCATACTTAGATAACACTATGGACGTTAAAACCATAAGAAGCGTGCTTATGCAGATAAGCAACCCCGCGCTCTACGAGATCACAAGGATCATATATGAAAAAACGGGTGACGCTGTTGAAGCCGCAAGCTTTATCGGACCTTACTTGAACCACGGTCCGCAGGGGTGGAATAAGCTCAAATACGATCTTAAAGAGCTTGGCATTGATAATGCCGTTATTGCAAATTGCTTAAACGGCATCGAGTGGTCAAGAAGAACCTCAAATCAAAGCTCATCTGATAATAACGATGAGGACTTTGATCTTGATGACGGCGAGCTTGGCGATAAGGACGTTGAAGCCATGGAATTTATTGCAAACGGCGGCAGGCTTTGCGAGCTTACAGGCTATGCACCGTTTGTATCAACAAAGGTACTTGACAAGCTTGTGGTTAATAAGATACGTCAGGGCGCACCCATTGCGGATGCAGTAGTGTTTGCTCCGTTTATTTCCTCAAAGGCAGTTGATACCATTTTGAAGGAAAAATGCTATCAAGGTGCAAGAATTGCAGATATGACGGCGTTTGCTCCATTTGCAAGTCAGGACACTATCTCTTGGGTGATAACTTATAAGGCGGATATGGGCGCAAGAATAGCAGATATGGTTGCTTTTGCTCCGTTTATGAATCAAAGTGATATTGATAGTCTCATCAAGAAAAAGAGCTATCAAGGCGCAAAAATAGCGGATATGCAGGGCTTTGCTCCCTTTATGAGTAAGGAAACTGCAGATTGGCTTTTCCAATACAAGAGCAGTCAGGGTGCAAATCTTAGAGATATTATCGCCGCAAAGTTCGCATCCGGTGATGACAGAGATATAAACGAATTAGTGCTTGAAGCGAGTGCCAACGGTGCAGACCTTGCTGAGGTAGTATGCTTTAAGGATCAGCTTTCAAATGAAACTATAAAGCAGTGCGCAATGAATTCTCTTTCAAGGGGCGCAGGTGCATATAAGATAATAGTAAACGCTCATTTTGCATTCTCGCAGGAGGAAATAGATAATATCGCCATCGAGCATACAAACGATCGCAAGAGCTTTGTTCAGATCAAGGACGTATATGATAAAATATCATTGCCCGCACTCAAGCAGATTGCAAAAAATTACTACAGCAAAGCGAACGATATTACAAATGCCGCAGCGTTTATATATCCTATGCTTGATGAAACCGAGAGAGCAAAGCTTATTGAGGACGTAAGCGCTATCGAACCAAGCGCAGTTAGTTCAATAAAAGACGGCTCTGCATGGGAAACGTGCAAGAAGGAATATCAGCGTTATTCAGGCAACAATAATTATCAGTTTGGTAATAACTCAACATCGGGTCGCCGTTCAAATCGAGGCAACCTCTCCATCGACGATATCTTAAAGCTCGGCGGAATCCTTGACGAGGACGATATATACGAAATAGTTTGCGACAGCTTGGACAGATTGGGCGAGGTTACTGTTCATGACCTTATAATGCTAAAGGAGGTCTTGACCGAGGATCAGCTCAACGAGATCGTGCTTGATAACCTCAGCGGCGAGCTTGAGGTCGATGAGATCATTGACCTTATCAACGAGGGCGTAATTTACGAGGATACTGCATTTGAGCTTGCAGAAGATATGACTCCGCTTTCGATCGATGACCTTGTATCGCTCAGTACCTACATTGATGACGATGAGGTTGCAGAGCTTGCAATGGAATCCGATCTTGATATTGACGAGGTATTGATGCTTCGAGGCTTGATCGATGACGATTGCATACGCGAGATAGTGCAGGAATGCTGTGAGATAAATATTGACACGGTAATAAAGCTTGCATCAATTATCGATCCAGACGTTCTTGCCGACCTTATAAGCGATAATTCTGAGAATTTCTCTATTGAGGATATTGCAAAGCTCAAAGGTGTAATTGACGACGATGTGCTCAAAGATATCGCCGCAGATATAATATAATAAAAGGTGAGTTAAAATGACCAGAAATCAGCTTGAGGAGTATATTGCAACCGAGTATTCAGAAAAAGCCGAGCGCCCGTTTGCAAAGGATGACAACACCGTTGTGTTTCGCCATAAGTCTAACGATAAATGGTTTGCCGTAATTATGAGCGTGCATTGCTCAAAGCTTGGACTGGCAGGTGACAAAACGGTGGATATAGTCAACTTAAAATGTGCCCCCGAAATGATGGGCTCATTCATGAGCATGGGAGGTATTTACCCCGCCTACCACATGAATAAAACTCATTGGCTTTCCATTGTGCTCAACAATGATACTGATGACGATACCCTCAGATGGCTTCTGGAAATAAGCTACGAATTAACTAACTTAAAGCTCAAAAAACATAAATCAGAATAAACAAAATGAGAGAACAATGTGGAAAAATCCGCTTGTTCTCTCTGTTTCTTTATACTTTGTCTGTAATAATTCATTCCTTCCACACGAATTTGTAATTTATCGACTCTCCGCCGTCAACCACAATGCATTGTCCTGTGCAGAATTTGTTTGTAACCGTCAAAAAATATGCCCACTCTGCTATCTCCTCGGGGCTGGCCCATCTTTTTAGTGGGGTTACGTCCATTATCTGTTCCCAAAGCTCAGGGTCATTCATCACACAATCGTTCAATGACGTCGTCACACCACCGGGATCAAGGCTGTTGCACGTCGCACCAAACTGCGCCACCCTCATCGCAACGTTTTTCGTGTATGAGAGCACTCCACCCTTGCTCGCACAGTATTCGGGAAATTCCGAGCCTGTGTGCGCGCTTGCAGAGCCAATGTTCAATATTGATGAAATTCCCTCTCTCACGCCGTATTTCTCCGTAACGTATATCAATCCCTTAAGGTTTGTGTCAATATCGTTTTGATTCTGCGTCCCCGCATTGTTTATAAGAATATCTATCCCGTCAATCGAGGGAAGATCATCTTTTTTGCTCACGTCGCATATCAAATGTGTGTAACGGGAATGCTCAATATGCTCCGAAAGAATATCCATTCCTATTACGCTGTGCCCGTTATCAAGAAAGTTCTGTGCAATTGCGCGCCCAATTCCGCGTGATGAGCCGGTTATGAGTACGTTCATTAGTTTTTCCCTCCGTTAATATGATCAAGATATTCCTTACCTACGTTTGCCTCTCTCCATTTTGTCGTGATCCTGTACCCAATGGGCGAGAAAACCACCTCCATTATAAGCTCAGCCACAGCCCCCGTAACAGCGCAAGTAGCGCATTGCAACGGCGTCCAGCAAAAGCCGTCCCAGAATATAGGTGCAAATAATGTAAACACAAGCAACGAGAATATAAAATTATCAATAAACTGCCCAACAAACGTTGAAACGTAGGACCTCGTCACAAAAGCGAGCTTTGAATGCGGGTCGCGCTGAAAAGCTTTGCCTATCGACCAGTTAAGCATATTGTTTATCAGCGCGGAAATAATAAACGCCACAGTGCTTGAGAGCAGTATAAACCACGTCCCGCCGAATATTCCGTCAAACGCTGTGTAATCGTCGGCATTTGATGGTATCGCGCTCGCCACAAAGAATATAAGGCAAGTCAAAAGATTTATTCCAACCGCCAAAAACGTAATTCTGTTTGAAGCCTTCGGCCCAAAATGCTTTGTGATAATATCCATACACATAAACGAAAGCCACGATATGAGTATTCCGCCGTCAAGTGCTATCCAATCAAGCTGAATGAGCGTTTTGTTCGCCAAAAGATTCATACAAATTATGCTAACAACAAAAAGCGTCACCACAGTTGCAGGGATGGACCGAAGCAAAAGTTTTGTTTCGTATATCTCTTTTTTTATGCTCACGGGAACACTCCTTTCTTTGACTTTTTACGTATAATATTATATCAGTAAGTTGCACGGTTGTCAAGTGGCACTTCCATCGCAGTATTCCATAAAAATTAAAAAATACTATTGCAAAAATCAAAATAGTATGATATAATAATATTCGGTTAAATAGTTTTGCTATGACGGAGAGGGTCCTGACCATACGGTTTACAGAGAGTCGGCGTTTGTTGAGAGTCGGCAACCTAAGGCAGTTTTCCTATGGCTCCCGAGCATAAGGCTCGATACGTAGGGCTTTACGTGTGACCGCGTTAAGGTCTTTAAGCGGCGTTTTATCGCAATTTGAGTGGTACCGCGGGAATTTCTCGTCTCAAGGCAATTTGTGCTTTGGGGCGTTTTTTATATAAAAAATAACGTATTTTCGGAGGAAAACATGAAGAATAACAGAATTGAAACTAAATGTGTTCAGGGAGGCTATACTCCCGCAAACGGTGAACCCAGACAAATACCTATCGTGCAAAGCACAACGTTTAAGTATGCCACAAGCGAGGAAATGGGCAAGCTCTTTGACCTTGAGGCTTCGGGCTATTTCTATACAAGATTGCAGAACCCCACAAACGATACAGTTGCGGCTAAGATCGCCGAAATGGAAGGCGGCACAGCGGCAATGCTCACGTCATCGGGTCAGGCTGCAAACTTCTATGCAGTATTCAATATTGCAACGTGCGGTGACCACGTTGTGTCCTGCTCAACTATTTACGGCGGTACGTACAATCTCTTTGCCGTAACAATGAAGAAGATGGGTATTGAATTCACCTTCGTTTCTCCCGACTGCACGGACGAGGAGCTTGAGGCTGCATTCCGCCCCAACACAAAGGCAGTTTTTGGTGAAACTATCGCAAACCCCGCACTCACAGTTCTTGATATTGAGAAGTTTGCAAACGCTGCTCACGCTCACGGTGTACCGCTTATTATTGATAATACTTTTGCAACACCGGTTAACTGCAGACCTATTGAATGGGGCGCAGATATCGTTACTCACTCTACAACAAAGTACATGGACGGTCACGGCGCTTGCGTTGGCGGCTGCATAGTTGATTCGGGTAAATTTGATTGGATGGCTCACGCCGAAAAATTCCCCGGTCTTTGCACTCCCGATGATAGCTACCACGGTATCACATATTGCGAAAAGTTCGGTCTTGAGGGTGCATTCATCACAAAGGCTACAGCACAGCTCATGAGAGATTTTGGTTCCATCCAGGCTCCTCAGCATGCATTCATATTGAACCTCGGTCTTGAAAGCCTCCACGTAAGAATGGAGCGCCATTGCTCAAACGCTCTTGCCATCGCAAAATATCTTGAACAGCACGAAAAGATAGCTTGGGTCGAATATCCCGGTCTTGAGTCAAGCAAATATTACTCAGTTGCAAAAAAGTATATGCCCAACGGCACTTGCGGTGTTGTAAGCTTTGGCTTTAAGGGTGGCAGACCTGCAGCAGAGCAGTTTATGAAATCATTGAAGATAGCAGCTATTGAAACTCACGTTGCAGATGCACGTACCTGCTGTTTGCATCCCGCAAGCGCAACACACAGACAGATGAACGACGAGGAGCTCATTGCAGCAGGAATCACAAACGACCTCGTAAGATATTCATGCGGTATCGAAAACGTTGATGACCTCATTGAGGATATCGCTCAGGCTCTTGATACCATCTGATACGAAAGGAATTAAACTATGCCAATAAAGATCCCAAACGAATTGCCGGCTACAAAAACTCTTAACGATGAGAATATATTTGTAATGTCGGAAACTCGCGCAGGAATGCAGGATATCCGTCCTTTAAGGATATTATTGCTCAATCTCATGCCCACAAAGATCGATACCGAAACTCAGCTTTCCCGTCTTTTGGGCAATACGCCGCTTCAGGTGGAGCTGACGCTGATACACACAAAGTCGCATCAGTCCAAAAATACTTCACAGGAGCATCTTCTTGCATTCTACAAGACGTTTGACGCAGTAAAGGACGAAAAGTTCGACGGAATGATAATCACGGGCGCGCCCGTAGAGCATCTTGAATTTGAAGAAGTTGAGTATTGGAAAGAGCTTTGCGAAATTATGGAATGGACAAAGACAAACGTCCACAGCACGTTCCACATCTGCTGGGGTGCGCAGGCAGGTCTTTACTACCACTTTGGCATTAAAAAATATCCTCTTGAAAAAAAGATGTTCGGAATTTTCCCCCACACCGCTGATTATAAGCGTTCCATACTTTTGAGAGGCTTTGATGACGTGTTTATGGTGCCTCATTCCCGTCACACCACCGTGTTGAGAGAGGATATTGAGAAGGTTCCCGAAATAAAGATACTTGCGTCCTCCGAGGAGGCAGGCATATATGCCCTTGCAACTGAAAACGGCAAGCAGATATTCATTACGGGTCATTCGGAATACGATGCCCAAACCCTCAACAAGGAATACACTCGTGACGTTAACGCAGGCAAGCCCATTGAGATACCGAAAAACTACTTCCCGAATGACGATCCCACAAAGCCCCCGATGGTAACGTGGAGATCGCATGCAAATCTCTTATACTCCAACTGGCTGAACTATTTTGTTTACCAGACAACGCCATACGACGTTACAACAATAAAGTAATAAAAACGATCAGAATATGCACCTCCAAAAGTGTAAGACCTTGGAGGTGCATATCAATTTATTCGTGAATATTTTATATACTATTTTTTTTCATATATCGGTAAAAATGTTTGACTTTTTTTATTGTATGTAGTATAATATAATATGGTTTATAATAATAACAAAGAAAGGATGAACCTTTTATGAAAATATTTAACACTATGACTCGCAAAAAGGAGGACTTTATCCCTGTAAAGGATGGCAAAGCGTCAATTTACGTTTGCGGCTCCACAGTATATGACTTTATTCATATCGGTAACGCAAGACCAATGGTAGTATTTGATACCCTCAGACGTTACCTTGCATACAGAGGATATGACGTAACCTACGTCCAGAATTTCACCGATATCGATGATAAGATGATCCGCCGTGCCAACGAAAGCGGTATCACCGTTAAAGAATTGGGCGATCGCTTTATCAACGAATTCTATACGGATGCCAAGGGCTTGGGCATTTTGCCTGCTTCCGTTAACCCCAGAGCAACTGAGCACATCAACGAGATAATTGACCTTGTAAAGAATCTTGAGGATAAGGGCCATGCATACAACGTTGATGGTGACGTTTATTTTGATACGGAAAGCTTCCCCGGCTACGGCAGACTTTGCGGTCAGAATCTTGACGACCTCAACCTCGGTGCGCGTATTGACGTTAACAGCGTAAAGAAGAATCCTATGGACTTTGCGCTTTGGAAATCCAAAAAAGAGGGCGAGCCCTATTGGGAAAGCCCCTGGGGTCAGGGCAGACCGGGCTGGCATATTGAATGCTCCGCAATGTCTATGAAGTACCTCGGCGAAACGTTTGACATCCACGCAGGCGGCCTTGATCTTATATTCCCCCATCACGAGAACGAGATCGCGCAGAGCGAATGCTGCACGGGACATAAATTTGCAAAGTATTGGATGCATAACGGTTACATTCAGGTCAATGGCGAAAAGATGAGTAAGTCCCTCGGCAATTTTGTTACAGTGCGTCAGGTCAGCCAGAAGTATGACCTTGAGGTTTTAAGAATGTTCATTCTCCAGGTTCAGTACAGAAACCCCATCAATTATACCGATGATGCTATTGCAGGTACAAAAAATGCGCTTGACCGTCTTTACAACGCAAAGCTCATGCTTGAACAGCTCATAAACGCAAAGTCAGGCGACAATAGCGAGCTTAACCCCGATTGGAAGGCAAAGCTTGATGCATACAGAGATACGTTCAATTCCAAGATGGATGACGATCTCAACACAGCGGACGCTATCTCCACAATATTTGACCTTGTAAAGGATATCAACGTTAACGTTAATTCCGATTCCACAGCAGCTGATGCAAAGTATGCGCTGGATATGCTTGTTGAGTTGACAGGCGTGCTCGGTCTTCTCACAAGAAGAAATGATAATACAGCCCTTGATGCAGAGGTTGAGGAGCTTATTGCACAGCGTCAGGCTGCAAGAAAGAGCAAAAATTGGGCAGAGGCTGACAGGATCCGCGACCTTCTCAAGGATATGGGTATCGTTATTGAGGATACAAGAGAGGGTATCCGTTGGAAGAGAGTATAATTATAAATAAAAGCATTGGCTTTCGCAGTCTTAATGGATTGCGAAAGCTTTTTTGTTGCATGGAATTATTATCAACTGAATACATTATTATAAAAATGATTCGGAGAAGACAATGCAACGATATTTTAATCTTTCATACAGACAAACAAAAAGACCGCGCCCTGCACCTCAACAGCCCCAAGCAAGCTCACAAGCTGAGCATTCCAACAGAATACAAAGAGGCGTTCCAAAGCATGACGAGGATGAATCCTTTATCGGCAGCTTTTTAATAAGAGTAATAATCTGCATTACAATATTCAGCGCGGTAATGCTTATGAAAAACAGCAACGATTCCACGGTTAATTACGTTTTTGATGCGCTTTGTGCGTGGTCGCAATGCAATTATTCCATCCCCGAGGAGTACAGCGTGGAAAAATTCGTTGATGCATTGGTAAACGGTGGATCGGCGTCTGTTTTTGGGGATGAAGAAGATTATCTCAAATTCCCGACGGAAGGCAATGTTGTGCTGGGCTACGGGCAGCGCGATCAAAACGGCGCGCAATGCTTTGGCATATTGATATCATCTCCCACTCCCGAGCTTGTAATGTCATCCCACTCAGGAAGCGTTACCGAGGTAGGCAATAATAACGTTCTTGGAAATTACGTTACGGTGGAATCCCCCCGAATAAAGGTGATCTACGGCTGTTGTGACGGAATAATAGTTTCAAACGGTGATGCGGTCGACACAAGTACTGCAATAGCAAGCCTCTCTCAGGGTAAGGACGGCGAATACTATCTCTATATGGAAGTGCACGTTGACGGAAACGTTTTAGACCCGCAAAAGTGCTTTGAAAATGGTGTCAGCGCGTGAGCAGAGTATACGTAGGCTCTTTGAGGGGCGTTTCGCTCTACTTTGACGTGCTTGTGATTCCTGCGGTGATTGCTGTGTGCATCAGCGGAGGGCTTGGGCTATGGCTTTTGCTTCTGCCGTCATTTGCAATACATGAGCTTTCGCATCTTTTGGCGGCACATTTGTTTGAAATGGACGTTTCATCATTCGTGCTTTTGCCAACGGGTGGGATCTTAAGCGTTGACGTGACGGGTAAGCACAGCCTTTCAAGAAAGGTTGCGCTGTATTTATTTGCGCCTTTTACAAACGTGATGATATTTTGCGTGAGCTGGGCAATGGGTGTAGCCTCGGATTCTTTGCTGTTGATGCAGACAGCGCTCGTTAACGGCTTTATTGCTGCGGTGAGTCTTTTGCCTGTTTGTCCGTTTGACGGCGGTAACGCTTTTAAGGCGATCTTGCTGAGATGCTTTAACGAAAGGCGTGCAACAAATATATTATTTGTTGTGAGCTTGATATTTGCGGGAGCAATTTTTGGGGCGTTTGTATTTCTGGCTGTTGCCGAGGGTGAGTTTGTGTGGCAGCTGCTTTTAATAACGCTGTTATTTGTTCACTACGCAATATCGGACAAAAGAAAATGCACGTCAAATTTTGTAAGCAACATAATCAACAAGGATAAGGACTTAAAAAAGCACGTAACGCTTGTTTCAAAATGCATTTACGTAATAAATACGGCGAGCATAAGAGATGCGCTTAAGGCAGGCGGACACGACACGGTGAATACTTACAGAATAGTTGACAATGATTTTAATGTGATATGCGAATTCACCGAGGGTGATCTGCTGGATATGGCTGTAGTTTTTGGCACAAGCGCAAAGCTTTCGGACGTTTTACAAAAGAAATAAGCATTTAAGTTGACATATGCATTTTGTTGTGGTAAAATAATATTGAAAAACACAAAGGAGAAAAACTTATGGATAATTGTATTTTTTGCAAAATAGTTGCGGGCGATATCCCGTCAAACAAGGTATATGAAGATGATAAGATACTCTGCTTCAGAGATATTGCTCCCATGGCGCCGGTGCATCTTTTGGTTATTCCAAAGGAGCATATTCCGTCCGCCGATCATATTACAAATGACAATGCTGATATCGTTGCGCATATTTTTGCAACCATTCCGCTGATAGCAAAGGCTGAGGGCATTTCAGAAAGCGGCTACAGAATCATCACAAATCACGGTGACGATGCAAGACAGTCCGTTAAGCATCTTCATTTCCACGTGCTTGCAGGCAAGCAGTTACCAGAAAACATGGGTTAAATATCATGAAGCTGTTTGAATCATTAAAGGACAAAACCGATATCAACGTGGCATTCATAGGCGGCTCGCTCACAGAGGGCGCAGGTGCATCCAAAAGCGCCAACCGTTACTCATCCCGTGTAACTCAATACATAGCAGATGCGTTCCCCGAGGCAAGCGTTACAGAAATCAATGCCGCAATAGGTGGCACAACGTCCATGTTTGGTCTTTTCAGGCTTCAAAAGCAGGTGCTTGACAAAGCTCCCGACGTTCTTTTTATTGAATACGCTGTTAACGATTGCGGCAATGCTGATATGCTGCCATACGTAGAGGGCTTGATACGTACGTCAAGACGACACGACCCAACCCTTCCCATAGTGCTTTTGATAGCATATTGCGACGGTAATTATAACGCTGAGGGTGAGAATGCTCACGGGTACAAGGTTACTGTAAAGGGGCAGGCAAATATAGCAAAGGCTTACGGTGTCCCGGTAATTTATATGGGTAAACCGCTTTACGACAAAATATGCGAGTGCGGTGACAAGAAAAAATACATTACCGACACCGTGCATCCAAACGACCTCGGCTACAGCGTGTATTTTGATGAGATCACCAGAGTGCTGCCTGATGCGGAATTTACGTTTGAATTCCCTCAACAGCCGGTCACAGACAAGGATTTTATATCACCGGTTATGATTCCCGCTGAGGAGTTGAAAGAAGCAAGAGGCGACTTTTTGCTCTCAAAAAGGGTAACAACGTACGGCGGAAATTTAAGGTACTTCTGTGCCGATACAAAGGGGCAAACACTTGAGATAGACTTTGAGGGCACAGTTTGTGCCGCATATACCAGGATCGAAAAGGATAGCGGCATAACAAACGTTTACATCGATGATAAATTCGTTTGCGAGTTTAATCAATGGGACACTTACGCAAATTCCTTTGACAGAGATTCATGTGCATTTTTTGCAGATGATCTTGAATATGGTAAGCACACTCTGAAGTTTGAGGTGACGGGCAAAAAATCTCCGGAATCCGAGGGGCACGTAATAAGAGTTGCGGCATTGCTGACGGCGAATGTAGTTGAATTATAAATCAGTACAATAAAAAGCTCCGATATTTAATTCGGAGCTTTATTATATAGCTTTAACAATACTTAATTATATATAGTATTTGGTGTATATTTCGTTACCGTTTTCGTCATACTCACTTATCCACCACAAGGTTCCGTCGTCAAGGTAAGCAACATATTTTCTGCACAAGAGGTTATGATCGTGGTAACTGTAAGATATTATTTTCCCCGATGGGTACGAATAACCTTTTGTTACGTAATACCAACCGTCAACATTGTAATCAAATTCCAATGCGTTTTTTGGACTTCCAGTATCGTGATATGTTTTAATATAGAGACAGTTTCCGTCATCGTCATATTGGGTATCTTCTACGAGTACTCCATTTTTGTTGTAGCTCATATCACTGACAAGAATAACTTGATGGTTATAGCATTTGATGGTTTTGTATATATTTGAATCCGTGTTATATTCGAGAATGGAGGTTACCTTTTTTGCATAACCGTCAACGTTGTATTCAGTAGAGGATGAGAATAAAAGATCACCGTTAGTGTCATAGTTTGCTTCATATGTTTGTTCACCTTGAGCATTTGTAACTGTTTCATATTTGCTTCCATTAGGATAAATTGTAATGCGCCTTATTGAACCGTCATCATTCTTAAACATTTCAACAATAGTGCCGTCCTCCATATGCTCAAGAGAATGATTTAAGGATTCCTTATAAATAAGAGCTCCGTCCTGGTTGTATCTCTCAAATAAAATGGGGAAGTTATTTTCAAAATCCTCATCATATTCGCTTATTGAATAAACATTGCCGTTAGAGTAGTAATATATTACCTTGATTGCTTTTTCAACGAAATCCTGTTCAATACCTTCGTAACCCTTATTTTCAAGCTTTTTTGCATAAGATATTCTTTTTTCACCTGTGGAATAATAGTTACAGGTTTCAACATACCACCATCCGTCAACATTATAATAAGTAGATGTGTGAGTGTTGGTTGAGCTGTCAAAATACTCTATGTAGATCGGTGTTCCGTCATCAGCGTATTTAAGTTCAGAAATCAACTTCTCATCAATGGTATATTCTTGGCGCAGTAGAGTAATTTCATCTGCATTTTCATAGATCATGGTCTTATAAGGCGTTGATTGGTCATAATTATTTCTGATGATTGTGGTGATCTTGGCATAGCCATCAATGTCATACTGATAGTGAAAGTAATTAATAAGCTCGCCATTGCTGTCGTAATACTTCTGATAAATGTATCTGTCTTGAGTATCTCTTATGTTTTCAAGCGAATCACCTGTTGCATAAGTGGTGATATAACCGCCGGAGCCGTCAGCATACCAATATTCCATGGTGTGTGTACCGTCCTCATTGTAGTAAGTTGAGGAGTTGGGCGTTGTGTGGCGGAGAAGTGTACCGTCATCTGCATACTCGCAAACTACTATTTCCGTACCTGTCTTGTCCATTTCGGAATAATGAACTAAAACACCGTTTGAATTGAATCTCTTGTAAACCTGCGGGAATGAGATATCAGGATCGTCAAAGTTATGTATTTCTGTATGATTGATCAGCTTGTCATTTTTATCATAAGAATAAATCGCACAATAAAACGGATCATCCTTAGTGAATACGGTAACGGTCTTGGATCTTTCCCGTGTAACAGGGTTACATATTTGAGATGTAATTTGTGTGTTAAAGCCGTCTGCATCGTATTCGTAATCGGAGTGCTCTACCAACTCGGAATCACTTATCCAAGTTGTTTCGACATAGATCATTCTAGGTTCATTCCATTCATCAAGATAATTATAATCATAGAGTGTGACTGTGACAAAAGCGGCTTTGTTATTAGTCTTTGCAACTCGGTTGGATGAATAGTTGCCAAAACCGTCAAGAGTGGTAAATGTCCAATAAGTATATTCATAACACAAATTGTCGGGAGTAAATTTCATTTCATTTTCATACACAACGACAACCTGATCGTCTTCGGTGGTGAATGTGGTTACTGTTTCGGGCAATATTACAGTGCCGTCCTTGTTACGCTCAATGGCGCCTCTGTCAACCACAATTCCGTTGGGCAGTATGTAAGCAGTGCTCTTTTTTGGTGCATCTATCGTAACCATACCGTCTTGAATGGAGATAGTACCGTTGGGCGTTACAACGTTACCGTTTTTGTCAATGGTAATATCCTTTGCAAGATTTATCAAGTCAAGAACATTGCCGTCCTCACCTGTTATTTGATATACGAGGTTTTTTACCTCCTCTGCAGAAATAGTAACGTTATTGACGTTTGCGGAATAATCACCAAACTCGGTTGAAAGCGTAATGCCTTCGTCAGAATTTGATACGATCGAGCCGTCGATAGTTATTGAACCGTCAAGGTTAATGGAAATTCCGTTGATGATGTCCATAATATCGGTGACGCCGACAGTTTGTCCGTCGGGCAAGGTAACGCTGACAGTATCGTCGTTTGAACTCAATGGTTTAACGTCCTTTTTGTTTATGATATAGTCACCCTTTGACGTGGAAATAACCATATTACCGTTCTCATCGGAAGTGATCTTGTTATCGCCCGAAACTATCGAGCAATCGTGCGTTATAGTTGTGTTACCAACGTTTATTCCGTCCAGCGGTATGGAGTAGATATTGTTTGATGAAGTAGTTATCTGTGGAATATCTGCATCCTTTGCGGGAATAACAACGTCAACGTCTTTCTGAATAAGATATTCGTTGCCGTCCACTCGTACAATAATACTGCCGTCCTGCTTAATAACGTATTCGGCAGATGATTTGAGATTTGTGTTTTTTGAACCGGATATCAGTTTACCGTCACATGTAATGCTACCGTCGGCAGAAATAGTTATATCGCCGTTGAGCTCAAGAACGGTTACGTCTGAGTCAACACCGCATGCGCTGAAAAAACACATACACGCAAAAAGCAGAACTATAAAAATTTTCTTAAAATTCATGGTTTTCTCCTAAAAATATTTTATATAGTCCATTATACAATACTGTAATTTGTTTGTCAAGTAATAATTTTGTATCATAACATCACTTATCCAAAACAATAATATTTGTTGCTTCACCTCATATTTCTTCCGATTCAGATTCCATACCCACCCGTCATCGGGTCGCGGAATATCCCGATCTCCGGAGTAATAAACGTAAACACCCCAAACGTTATTCCTATTATGCAAAGCGTAACAAAAGCAGCACCGGATGATCTGCACTCCATTGCATCCGAGTAAAAGAGTCTTGCTTCAAAAGCATAAGCAACACCCGCTGCAATATAGAATATCGCAATATTTATCCAATCGGGCGACTTTGCTACAACTCCATTGTACGTATAGAATATAACGGGGATCAGTATCAGCCCCAAAGCTATTCCTCTTAATTTCACACACCAGAAGCCCTTTGTATCCTTAAAGAAAAAGCTCTGTATCACAGCAAAAGCAAACGTTGCCCAGAATAACAGCTTCATATGCTCCCACGTCGATTCGTTCACGCCCGAAAACGGCGCAACCCATACTGCCTCGTTTGACCATTCGTACAAAAAATGCAGAACAGTACCCAAAAGTGATGTAAAAGAAAACCCTGATAATTGCCATAATCCTATCGATCTCTTCATATAACCCCCAAAACGATTTTTGATATAGTCTATGGCGCAAAAACTCATGTTATTCTAAATATTTTACATTGACTACCTTGCCAAAATATGTTATAATTTTAGATAAAGCATTCACTTGTATGCACAATGCGTTTGATAAAAGGAAAAATATGAATAATACTGAAATATTAAATATCGCAATGGCTCAATCCGCAATAGATATATCTGCGGACCCGTGCGATTTTACAAAACAAGAAAACGTCATAGTTATTTCAAAGAATAACGCCGATGCCAGAAAATACTTAAAGCTTCCGTTTAGCTGCCAGCTTGTGTCCTACGGCAATAACGTTGTGGCCTCCGTATCGGAGGAGTTCTATGATATAACGCAGGATTATATAAATAAATATCCCGTTGAGCATTTGTTTGAAACTCCTAATCTCCACGTTTTGAACGACGCTTTAATTGCCAAAGGCCAAAAAATATGCTTTATGGCTGAATACTTTCTACCCGACGTTAACGCTCTTAAACCTCTCGAGTGCCCCTATGAGATGAGAATTCTATCCCAAGATGATTTTGTAGATCTCTACACAACCGAGTGGGAAAATGCACTATGTGAGGACAGAAAGCATCTTGACGTGCTCGGTGTAGGTGCTTATGACGGTGAAAAATTAGTCGGTTTAGCCGCTTGCTCAGCCGATTGTGACACCATGTGGCAGATAGGTGTTGACGTATTGCCGAGCTATCGCAGGCAGGGAATAGCTTGTGCACTTACAGCAAGGCTTGCAATAGAAATATTGAACAGAGGCATCGTGCCTTTTTATTGTGTTGCATGGAGCAATATTAAATCGGTAAGAAACGCCATCAAAAGCGGATTCAGACCTGCTTGGGTGGAAATGACAGCAAAGCCGTGCAAAACGGTTGATGAAATGAATAATAATTCAGAGGTGTAAAATGATACTTGAATTAAGAAATATTGATAAATCCTTTGGTGAAAAGGAAGTGTTAAAGGGCGTAAGCTTTAAAGCTGAAGGAGGTAAAGCATTCGGATTATTGGGTAGAAACGGCGCGGGAAAGACCACGTCCATCCGTATTTTGATGAACGTATTTCCTGCAAATAACGGCGAAGTCCTTATTGACGGCGAGCCCATAAATTACGACAAGATAGGTATAGGCTATCTCCCCGAGGAGAGGGGTTTGTATCCCAAAAAGATAATAATAGATCAGCTCACGTATTTTGCAGAGCTCAAGGGTATGAAAACAAAGGATGCTGTAAAGTCCATAGATTATTGGCTTTCAAGGCTTGGCATGACGGAATACCGCAACAAGCGCCTTGATACTTTGTCAAAGGGTAATCAGCAGAAGATACAGCTCATCACAGCCCTTGCGCATGATCCCGACATAGTAATTCTCGACGAGCCATTCTCGGGACTTGACCCCGTAAACGCAATGCTTTTGAAGGACGTAGTAAAAGAACAGATATCAAAGGGCAAAATAGTTTTATTCTCAAGCCATCAGATGAGCTATATAGAAGAATTCTGTGACAGTATTGCCATAATTAATGCAGGCAAGGTCGCTATCAGCGGTGACCTGCACGACATAAAGAGAAATTACGTCCGCGATAAGCTTGTGGTGAGTACAACCAACCCCAAAGCCATAAAGGCGGATCTTGGCGACGCTTGCATTGAGCGAGAGGATCAAAGCTTACTCATTCAGCTTTCAGATCCCGGCCAAAAGCAGGCTATGATGAAGCATATCGTTGAGAATTATGATATTGATGAGATAAAGGTGTTTGAGCCGTCGTTGAATGATATTTTCGTGGAATACGCAGGCGAGCAGATCTAAGGAGAAAAATAATGAAACAATTCAGTAAAATATTAAAATTTGAGTTAAAGGGATACGTAAAGAATAAAACCTTCGTGGGCTTTACTGTATTTATGATCGCGCTCATAGCAATAGTTATGTTCATTCCTAATATAATTTCTGCATTTGAATCGAGCGACGGTAGCGATACACCCCCAACAGATCTTCCCGTTATGCTCGTATATGCTGAGGATGAAACTCTTTCAACGCTTGTAAAAGAGTACTTTGCAAATGCTTTTGCGGATTACGACGTTAAAGCAGTTAAAGACTCTGTAGAAAGCATAAAGGAGTCCGTCGTTACGGGTGAGGCTGAATGTGCATTCGTTATGAACAGCGCAGCGTCATACACTTATTACGTTAATAATCTTTCAATGTATGATACAAATACCGAAATAGCAAATTCCGTCCTCCAAGAGGTATATAGGATCAACGCAATGATACAAAACGGGCTTTCTCCCGATATTGCAGGCGAAATAATGTCCGTTCAGATCGAGAGCATCACCGAAACACTCGGTAAGGATCAGATGCAGAATTTCTTTTATACCTACATAATGATCTTTGCGTTGTATATGGTAATACTCCTTTACGGTCAGATGGTTGCAACAAACGTAGCAACTGAAAAGAGCTCACGTGCAATGGAGGTATTGGTAACAAGTGCAAAACCAACAAGTATGATGTTTGGCAAGGTGCTTGCATCATGTATTGCAGGATTCTCACAGCTTGTGCTGGTGTTTGGTACGGCAATTTTGCTCTACAACGTTAATAAGGAATCACTCTCAAATCCTTTGATCGCATCCATATTTGATATTCCTGTTGAACTCTTCATCTATTTGATAGTTTTCTTTGTTCTGGGATTCCTCATTTATGCGTTTATGTTTGGTGCAGTTGGTTCAACCGCTTCAAAGCTTGAGGATATCAACACATCCGTAATGCCCATTACGTACTTATTTATAATTGCATTTATGGTGGTTATGTTCTCAATGACCAGTGGTTCTGTTGATAATGCCGCAATGCTTATATGCTCGTATATTCCGTTTACGTCACCCATGGCAATGTTCACGAGAATTTGTATGAGTACGGTTTTGTGGTACGAAATTGCAATTTCTATAGTAATACTTATTGCATCAACTATCGGAATAGGTGTTCTTTCAGCAAAAATATACAGGGTTGGCGTTTTGCTTTACGGCACACCGCCCAAAATAGGTAATATTTTGAAAATGGTGTTAAAAAAGTAAGGTGACAAGTCAAATAAAAAAGGAAATTGATATCATCTCTTTTCCAAATAATCATTTGAGTTGCGATAATAATTGTTTACGTTATTATTGCGCTGAATCACGAGCCTCTCGGTAAATGGATTATCACACTCGTTCTTGCCGTTCGTTTGTTTTTATTGGTGTTGTCAACCTTATAGACTACTTAAAAACTCAAAAAGGAGGCTTTATTCATGAATAAGATCATAATAATCGGTTGCCCGGGGAGTGGAAAAAGTACATTTGCCCGCAAGCTTCACACCATCACTGATATACCTCTGCATTATTTGGATATGATGTGTTGGAATAGCAATAAAACAAAGATCGAAAAGAGTATTTTTATTGACCGTCTGCAAACCGTTATGAATCAGGATACGTGGATAATTGACGGCAACTACCAAAGTACCATGGAAATGCGCATATCCGCATGCGATACTGTTATTTTCCTTGACTATCCGCTTGAGGTTTGTCTTAGCGGTATTCGGAAAAGGCAGGGTAAGCCGAGGGAGGATATGCCGTGGGTGGAAACCGAGGATGATGAAGAATTCCTTGAATTTATAAAAGGCTACATAGATAATCAAAGACCAAAAGTCCTTTCTTTGCTTGAAAAATACAACGACAAAAACGTTATTGTATTTACAAGCAGGAGTGAGGCTAATGAGTTTTTAAGCAGAATTGGAAAATTAGTGCAAGATTAAGTAATTACTGATCAAAAAGAGGCTTTATGAGTATAATTCTATCATTATTCTTATCAATGGTTAAAATCGGTTGCTTTGCATTTGGCGGAGGATATGCCATTATTGCATTGTTTGAAAACGAATTCGTATCAAAAAGAAAGCTTATAGAGCATGACGACTTTATGGATATCGTTGCCATTGTAGAAAACACACCCGGATCTATTTCTATCAACGTTGCTACGTGCATAGGCTATAGGCTCAAAGGATTTTGGGGCGCTTTCGTTTCAATGATAGGAGTGTGCGTACCTTCATTTGTAATAATGTATTTTGTTTCGCTGTTTTACAACGAATTTATGGAGATAGCTATAGTTGCCGCTGCTTTTAAGGGTATTCAGGTATGTGTTGTGTATCTTATTACTTCAGCGGGAATAAAAATGCTCAAGAGAATGAGAAAGTCAGCGTTTGACATAATTGCTTTTTCTGTAACCTGCATCGGTATGATACTCTGCACAGTATTTGACGTTCACATACCTGCGGTCTGGTTCATACTCTCAGCAGGCTTGTGCGGGCTTGTGGTATCCTTTTTTAATACCAAAAAACAGAAAGGAGAGCAAAAGTGATATATCTGCAGCTTTTCTTAACGTTTCTTAAGGGCGGTATCTTTGCATTTGGCGGAGGCTATGCCGTGCTATCTTTGTTAGGGGAGTCCTTGGTTGAATACGGCTGGTTGACAGACAGCGAACTGATGAATCTTGTTGGTGCAGTTTCGTTATTTCCGGGCTCAATAGCAGTCAATGCAGCCACTTACGTTGGTTACGAGCAGGGTGGATTTTTAGGCGCACTCCTTGCAACTGCGGGCGTTGTTTTGCCCTCGTTTACAGTTGTGGTCATAATTGCTTCGTTGATAAAGAATCTTTTGAAATATCCTCCTGTTAAGGCTTTTATTTCAGGCATGCGTCCTGCAATCGGCGGAATGATCATATCCGTTGCCGTCACTATGGCACTTACTGTTTTTTGCGGCACTTACACTCTTAGCAATATAGAATTTGCATTTGATTGGCGCAAGGCTTTGATCCTTGCGGTCGTGATAGTGATTCCTATAATCTGGAAAAGGATAAAGAAAAAAGAGTTTTCTTCGATCATACTTGTTGCAATATCGGGTGTGATGGGAATAGTATTATTCGGTTTGTGATAAGTGAAATTTTTGGATGAAACAACAGGAAATTCAGATGAAATTAAGATGAAATACAGAGGAAAAAACAGAGGCGGCAATGAACAAGTTAAAGGAACGAGCTCAAAGATTAAAAACAGATATTCCGGCTGTTTTTATAGCTCTGAAAGATAAAAAAACACCGTGGTTTGCTAAGGTTTTAGCGTTTCTGGTGGTGGTCTATGCGTTGTCGCCAATAGATCTGATACCTGATTTTATTCCTATTCTTGGATATCTCGATGATCTGATCATTTTGCCCGTGCTCATCGTGTGGTGCATCAGGTGTATTCCAGACGAGGTTTTTGCCGATTGTAGGGCGAGATCTCAAGATCTATGGGGCAATGGTGCCCCACAAAAATGGTATTATTCCATTCCGTTTGTTTTGATATGGCTGGCGGTGATCATGCTGATATTGATTGTTGTAATGTAATGGTTTTATCCCATTTATCCAATAAAATTTAATATATAAAATTTAAGCGCGTGCATAAAATACTGCACGCGCTGTTTTGTTGACGTTAGATTTACAGAATTGACAATAACTCGCTTATCAAATTTGTGCCGGTCAAAAGATATACGATAAATCCGACAAAAACAAAAGCGAATACCGCTTTTAATATAGCTTTTGTGACCTTGAAAAATAGCACGACTGCTAAAATTATAATACATATCGGGATCAGATATTCCATATTTACCTCTCAGTTATATTTATAAATTCGAATGTTTTTCACCGTATACAGGTGCCGCAAGGGGTATAGCCTTTTCCGGTTAGTTCTCCCAAACTTCCGCTATATTTCTCCTTATTTTCCTCTTTAATTCTCTTTACGTGCGCACAAGACGGCAAGTGGTACTTCAAACTGCTTGTATTCAGCACGTATGTGATTGAATTATTATCTGTGGGTGTCGGTAGGATTGATGGTGCCTGTGGCGTTGTAGTCGGCGCAGTAGTTGAGCTGTCTGCGCTTTGATTTTTGTGACAAGTTCCGCAAGCTGTATAACCGTCATCAATAAGATCTTGCTCGCTACCGTAGAAATCAGCCTTGTTTTCTTCGCTGATCCTGTTTACTTGCGAGCAGTTTGGCTTATGATACTTCATTGAGCTTGTATTAAGCACGTAAGTAATATTTGCTTCGGGTGGTAGTGTTTGAGATGGTGTAACGGTAGGCTTGAGTGAAGGCGTTGCTAAAGACGGTGTCGGTGTTACCGTTGGCGTCGGTGAAGCTGTCGGAGCAGGCGTTACTGTCGGTATAACTATCGGAGTGGGAGTTGCTGTTGGGATAACAGTTGGAGTGGATGTAGGCGATGGTGTAGAAATGTCGGAAACTTCGCCCTTAAAGCAAGTACCGCAGGCAGTATAGCCATCTTCAATAAGATCTTGCTCATCACCAAAGAATTCAGCCCTGTTGTTTTCGCTGATCCTGTTGATCTGTGAGCAGGTGGGCTTATGGTACTTTTTTGAGCTTGTGTTGAGTATGAAGCTGACGTCGGACGGGGCAGATGATGCACCGGGACTTGGCAAAGGTTGGCCATTTAGTGCGCTTGAGCCGTCTGCATAGTTTATTGTTATACCCGGCTGTGCATTATATACGTAAACACAGAAAGAGATACCTTCACCGTTATCCTCAACAGAATATGCTTCCATCAAGCAGCCTCTTGCTACAAGCTCATTGTCACGGAATATGGGCGTTACTCTGTACATAACGTGATTCTCTGTTTCAACAACGTAATCATGCACCATATCCTCAAACGGAAGCATACCTTCGGTATTCATGTAACGGGTACCTGTGATGAGATTCTTGTTGTTTGCGTTTTCACCTGCAAGCATAAATGCTATCAAGTGGCATCTGTTATAAAGATACTTGCCGTCAACGATATCGTATCTTACAGATTGCCAACCGCTTGGTTTAATTGAACCTATGCTGCCTCTATCTTCGGTCGGCATTATATCAATACCTATGCATGCGATGGCAATACCGCATCTGCCTAGAGAATCAAGCTCTGAATAATACTCGTAAGAGTCAACCGTCAATTCGCTCTCGGTAAAATACGGAACGTTTGAGTTTATTGCAACGTAGGCTTTATCGGAAAATTCGGGTACGTTGGCTAACGTAAGTATTTCATCGGGAATATTGTGTGATGGCGTTGGCGCAGTTATACATGAGCTGATAAGGGATAATGATATAAGAAGTACACTTAAATATGTAAGCAGTTTTTTATATATTTTCATAATTCATATATTTCCTTTATGATCAATTTATGCGACTTACCTTGAAAATCAGACGTGTGAACGAGCTTTATATTTGAAAAGTCCATTCCAAGATAAGTATCCTTGGGATATGATTTATTCCATTTATATATTATCACCTTTTTGATTTCGGGCAAGAGATCCGGCGGCAGAGTGTTTTCGAGAAAATAGTATCCGTTTTCAGGTACGGCTTTTAACGTTTTGACTACCGCAGGTGAAAGCGAGTACTCTTGCAATAATTTTGCGGAATATTCGGAACAATAGATGATTTTTGAGTCGATGGTATTTTTGATATCATCAAAAATATGGGCATCGCGGCTTTGTCTTCTTGAGTTAAATAGTATTCCGTTTTCGTTATCGATACAAGCTATAATATTCATAAGTTAAACAAAGGGGAGCATTCAAGCTGAAGCTCCCCGGAATAATTACATCATTGCCTTGATGGCGTCGATCTGCTGTTGGATGGATGCAAGGGCTTCTGTATATTTTTGAACCTTTGCCTTTTCTTCGTCAACGAGTTTTGCGGGAGCTTTGCTTACGAACTTTTCGTTTGAAAGCTTACCTTCGGCTCTCTTGAGCTCGGACGTTGCAGTTTCCTTTTCGGCTTCAAGTCTTGTAAGCTCTGCTGTGAAGTCTACAAGCTCATCAATTGGGAAGTACGCAATCAAAGTACCTATATTAACTACCTTAGCGTTAGCGGGAACACCGTCATTTGAGGTGGTTATACGGAGGTTTGAAGTGTTTGCAAACTTCTCGATATAGATTCTGCCTGATTCGAGCATTTCAACGTACTTGCCTGAGTTGTCAAAGAGTATCATATCAAGCTTCTTGGAGTTCTTTATATCCATTTCTGCTCTCAAGTTTCTTACTGCGCGGATAACGTCCATAATAACGTTCATCTGTGCTTCAGCTTCTTCAAACTTTAATTCTTCGCTGTATTCAGGCCACTTTGTGAGCATGATCGTTTCATCAGCACTATTCTCGTGGGGGAGATGCAACCAGATCTCTTCTGTTATGAATGGCATAAACGGATGCAAGAGCTGGAGGGCCTTTGTGAGCGTTGTAACGAGAACATAAATTGCGGTCTTTCTCTGCTCAAGGTCGTCAGAGTAAAGACGTATCTTTGTAAGCTCAATGTACCAGTCGCAGAACTCTGTCCAGATGAAGTCGTAGAGCTTGAGCGCGGCAACGCCAAGGTCGAAGTTTTCCATATTGGACGTAACTTCCTTTGTAACCTCGTTAAGTCTTGACATTATCCACTTATCATCAGCTGTGAGCATACTGTCATCGGGCTTTTCGAAGGGTGCGTTTTCAAGGTTCATTACGATGAAGCGGCTTGCATTCCAGATCTTGTTTGCAAAATCTCTGTAAGCTCTTACTTTGCTGTCGTAGTAACGCATATCGTTACCGGGTGTTGTACCTGCAACAAGGCTGAATCTGAGAGCGTCAGCACCAAATGAGTTGATTACTTCGATCGGATCCACACCGTTACCAAGGGATTTTGACATCTTTCTGCCCTGATCGTCACGAACAAGACCGTGAATAAGTACGTTCTTGAATGGTACCTCGCCCATATTTTCGATGGATGAGAAGATCATTCTTGATACCCAGAAGAATATGATATCATAGCCTGTTACGAGCGTTGTTGTGGGGAAGAAGTAATCAAGATCTTCTGTCTTGTCGGGCCAGCCAAGTGTTGAGAAGGGCCAGAGCGCAGAGCTGAACCACGTATCCAATACGTCTTCGTCCTGCTTAAGGTGCTCGCAACCGCACTTGGGGCACTTTGTAGGCGTATCTTCGCTTACGATGATCTCGCCGCAGTCCTTACAGTACCATGCGGGAATTCTGTGACCCCACCAGAGCTGACGGGAGATACACCAGTCACGGATATTTTCCATCCAGTTGTAGTAGATCTTGTCAAATCTCTCGGGGATGAATACTGTTTCTTTATTGCGAACAGCTGCAATAGCGGGCTCAGCAAGGGGCTTCATCTTTACAAACCACTGTGTTGAAACCATGGGCTCAACTGTTGAGTGGCAACGGTAGCAATGACCAACGTTATGAGCGTGGGGTTCAACCTTTATGAGCAAGCCCAAAGCATCAAGATCACTAACGATCTGCTTTCTTGCTTCGTATCTGTCAAGACCTTCGTACTTGCCTGCAAGCTTATTCATTGTGCCGTCATCGTTTATAACCTTAACGATGGGGAGATTATGTCTTTGACCAACCTCAAAGTCATTGGGGTCGTGTGCAGGAGTGATCTTAACAACACCTGTACCGAACTCTCTGTCAACGTATTCGTCAGCGATTACGGGGATCTCTCTGTTTACGAGGGGGAGAATAAGCGTTTTGCCTATGAGGTGAGTGTAACGCTCATCCTCGGGATGAACAGCTACAGCTGTATCACCGAGCATTGTTTCGGGACGGGTCGTTGCAAACGTAATGAATTCGTCGCTATCCTTGATGGGATACTTTATGTGCCAGAAGAAACCGGGATCTTCCTGATATTCAACTTCTGCATCGGAAAGAGCTGTGTTACATTCACAGCACCAGTTTGTGATTCTTTCGCCTCTGTAGATAAGTCCCTTATTGTAGAGCGATACGAATACGTGACGAACGGCTTTGTTGCAGCCCTCGTCCATTGTAAAGCGTTCGCGAGTCCAGTCCAAGGATGAGCCGAGCATTCTGAGCTGCTTTGTGATCCTGCCGCCGTACTCCTTTTTCCATTCCCATGCGCGCTCAAGGAACTTTTCTCTGCCAAGATCGTACTTTGTTACGCCTTCCTTAGCGAGCATTTCGATGATCTTGACCTCCGTTGCGATGCTGGCATGGTCTGTGCCGGGGAGCCAGAGCGTAGAGTAGCCCTGCATTCTCTTGAAACGGATGAGGATATCCTGGAGAGTGTTGTCGAGAGCATGACCCATATGGAGCTGACCTGTTATATTCGGTGGGGGAATAACTATTGTGTATGATTCCTTTGTTTTGTCAACGTGCGCAGTAAAATAGCCGTTATCTACCCATTTTTGGTAAAGACGGGCTTCTGTAGACTGCGGGTCGTAAACCTTCGGAAAATTTGTTGTTTCGTTTGACATAAAAAACTCCTGTAATTATTAGAAAATATTATAATCTTTTTAGTGATAAATAAAATAAAGCTTCGCCCTAAAAACAAAGGACGAAGCTATCTCCGCGTTACCACCTTAATTCCGCATAAAATGCGACACTCAAAGCCCATAACGGAGCTACCCGCCGAAACTCGGAGCATATTCGCAACTCGCGATCTACTTTACGCAAGGCAACTTGCACCAAAACGTTGCCCTCTCTGTTGCTGAAAGATCGCTACCCCTCGAACAGCTTGATGTGTATATTATAACGGAAAAATCGGTTTTTGTCAAGTGGTTTTGGTTGAGGTTTCTCTTTTGTATTGCAAAATGTGTGGTATTATGCTATAATAATTGCAATGAAGTAATTATTGAAACGTACAAGGATGAACTACTGACAAATGCGTTTCATTATGTTATTGGATCTGCAAGATCAAAGGAGTTTTTATATGATAATTCAATGTTCTTACATAACGCAAAATGATTTGGAATATGCAATTGAGACTCTTGAAATGTGCAAGCAGGATGATGCTAAAAGCTGTGGTTTTAATTACCCTTATTTTACTCCGGGCGGTCACTACGGAAAGCAATGGTGGCAGTTGGATTCAACGGTGTCATTGCGGGGCTATCAGTGGGTGGACAGAGCGTTTACGGAAACTTCTCTTTTGAATTTCATCGAATCGCAAAGAGATGACGGCAGAATATGCCTTTGGGGAGCGGACGATTTGCCATTGGTGGTAGCAGGGGGCGACCGTTTAACGCAGACCGTGGGCGTTTCTTCATTGCCTAAGCTTTTTGACGTTGCGTATCATATTGTCAAGGGCTCAACGGATAAGAACTTAAAGCTGCTGACTTATAAAATGATGAAACGTTACCTTGATTGGTGGTTCTTAAATCGACAGGATAAAGAAACAGGCTTGATCTCTGCTGTGTTTGAGGAAACGTTTGTTCCATACCTTGGATCTGCAGGCGAATATGCGCCTGTTGATACCAATGTTGAGGTTTGTGTCGGATGTCATTATACGGGTCTATTGGCTAAGGAACTTGGAATGACTGAGGATGCAAGCCTGCTTGAAGCAAGAAAAGCACAGCTCAAGCAGAGTATAAATCAGTATTTGTGGAACGAAGAAAAAGGTGCATATTTTGCTTATCTTATAAATGAAAAAAAGCTTAGTGATCGTCTTATGGCATCAACGTTTTTTCCGTTGAGAATGAATATTGCAGGTAAGGACAGAGCTGAAAAGCTTATACGCCTGCTGAAAGATCATGAGCACTTTAATTGGGATACCATTCCATTAACATCTGTGTCCAAGCAGGATAGTATATTTACTGTTACTACAGGTGAGTATCAAGGAAATGCAAGCTGGAGCGGCAACGTTTGGACGTTGATCAATGAGATGGTGGTGCGCGGGCTTTTCGATTGCGGTGAGGTTGATCTGGCAACCGAGCTTTGTTTCAAGACGATTTGCATATTCAACCATAATAGCGCTGAATTTGTAAATCCGTTTGACGGAAGCGGTCATGGAGTTATTCGATATGCGTGGACAGCTTCACAATATCTGGAATTGATCGTAGAAATTATATTTGGCGTTTCGTACAGCGCGGACAATAAGACCGTCACCGTTTCTCCCAAAATCCCAAAACAACTGAAAAATGAGCGCATCTCCATCACCGAGCTTGCCGTTACAAACGATATTTCAATCGATATTAACATAGATCACGGTGAGGTCAGGTACAGCGTATCGGATGATTCTGTCAAGGTTGTAGTTGAGAGTAATTGAAGATCTTTTCTTCAACACAGCTCAACGCAAAGTTGAGTTTAACTCATTTTTAAGTCGCTTAACTTTTTTATAAATGTGTGGGATAATATACTTGCAAATTTAAATTGCGCAATTTGGTTTGTTTAATTATTTACGATTGTGAGGAACAATTATGAACGAAACTATGGGACAGATCATTCGCAGATTGCGAAAGGAGAGAAATCTCACACAAGAAGAGCTTGCCGAACAGCTGGACGTTACGTTTCAAGCTGTATCGAAATGGGAAAACGATGCAGGAATGCCTGATATATCCCAGGTTGTGCCTATTGCAAATGTGTTTGGCGTAAGCACGGACGTTTTGTTTGGTACTGTTGGTATAAATACTACCGAAGAAGTAATTAAAATTATTGAGGATGCTCAAAGCTTGCTTTCTGCTCCGATCACAGCAGAAAATTTTTACGCAAAGCATTGTGCCTTAAAAGAGGGATTAAAGATCTATCCAAATAATCCAATGTTACTCGCAAATCTATTGGAAACGGGAATAGCATTGTCTTATCCTGAAAACGAAGAGGTTTATGACCCTGAGCACGCTGAGGAAATTTACCATGAATGCGAAAGATATGCTAATTTGGTTATATCATATTCAAAAAATGCGTCCGATATTATGCGTGCGCATATGATAATGGTTGCTCTTCATTCAGCATACGGCAATTTTGAAGCGGCAAAGCTGCATCTGGAGCAGTTCCCAGCTCGTGCAGATTTCAATATTCACAATATGCTCACTTATTATGCGCATTGGAAAAGGGAATACGGCATGGAGAGCATACACTGTCAGTGGGCGATATTGCATTACCTTGAATCTATGCTCAATACAACGGTAAAATTATATAACAGCTATATGCTTCAGGAAAAATACTTGGATGCCGCAAAGACGTTGGAAACGTCAATAGAATTGATCAATTGCATTTTTAAGGATAATGAGATAATGCCGCCATTGCATCATCGTGAATACGGAGATATGTATATGCTTATTGCACACGCTTATCTCAAATACGGTGATGATGACAAAGCCTTGCTGAATTTGGAGAAGATGGTTGATTATGACCTTATTGATTATGAAAGAATAGACAAGAGCATCAGACCAAAAACTCCGCTTTTGAACACCATTAAACAAGAACTGTATCGAAAGAGAATTGACAGGCATCAGAATTTGATAACAAAACTGACTGATGAAAGATTTGAAGATTTGAAATCGGATCCTCGTTATCAAAAAATGATAGAGAAAGTAACAGCGCAGTAAATAGTTGCAAATTAGTAGAGGAGGGATACTATGGCTATTTTTGATCCATACCCGAAGGGTATGAGCTTAAAAGAAATATATACAAAAAAATTTACGTTTTTGAGGTGTGTAATTCTATTTATTGGCGTGATATCTTTGATCAATGGAGTTTTGCAATTGTTTGGCGTTGATGTGTTTTTACCTTGCACAGCGCAGTTGACGTATTTACTTGCAAATTGTAGTGCTGAAGCATTATCAAACGGTGAAATGGTAAAGTTTATTCTCGCTTTGATTGTATATTTGCTGTGTGGGTTGGCGTACATTGTGTTGGGCTTGATGTCAAAGGTCAAAAAATCACTTGTGTATTATGCTACAGCGTTTTTTGTAGTAGATTGTCTTGCAATGTTTATTGACTTAGACTCTGTAACGATGACTTGTATTATTTGCCATGTTTTAGGCTTGATCGTTTTTGTAAAAGGTGCGATTGAAACTAAAAAGTACATAAAAATTGAACAGGAGTACTTGATTTCAAAGGCGAATAAAACCGGAGAAAAGCCGTTTGACGCATATCCGTTTATGTTTAGCGGCAAGTAACGGGTTAAGTTTAAGTTGCGTAAAATTGTGTGGATAGCCAAACGGGCAGAGAATAATGGGCACGCGCGATAACGAAGGATTAACATAAGTTATTCGAGCGTGCCCATAATGAATTGCCCTAAATGGCATGAATTGGCTTGCGCCGTGAAATGAACTTCGTTCATGAAAACAAAGTTTTCAAATCATGAAGCCGTCAGGCTTCAATTCATGACGCAAAGCGTCAATTCATTACTATCTGGAGAAAATTGTCTGAAGCAACGCAAAAGCACTTATGACAAACGATTTATTCGTTATCATAAGTGCTTTTTGTTAAAACTTCGTTATGGGGCTCACGGTAAAAATCTCTGCCCTTAACTTCTGTTTACATCCAGCCGCCGCTTTCGTGGTTAAATGCGTCAAATTCACCGGTTTCGAGGGGATATTCGCCGCATCCGTCGAATAAATATCCTTCGGGCGGAAGAATTCTTCCGTGAAGCTCACCGTCAACGTTTACCTTTATGCTTATCCAGTCCTCTCTTACTCGCTTAAGCTCAACTTTTACCGTTCCGTAGGGCGTTTCGTGATATGCCTTTGCGTATGAGAGTGCTTCGGGCAGGTGCGGAATTATATCCACCCTTGATGCACCGTCATAATGGGCAAATTTACCCGTCCTATTAGCGTTAGAGAGTGATCCTTTCATCTCGGGGTTCACCTTTATACCGCATACAGTGTCAATAAACCAAGCGGAAACGTCACCGAGGAAGTGGTGATTTCTTGAATTAATGCGTTGACCGAGCGCGTTGAAGTCCTCAGCGAGAGTTGTTTCGCCTCTGAATACCATGTCGGCATACGATGGTGCTATGGGGTTAACTATCATTTTGTAAACAACGTCGGTATAACCGCCTATGCTTAGTGCTCTGAAAATATATCTCATGCCGAGTACACCGCAATCAACGTGATAATCAAGCTCCTCAACTATGCTCTTGAGTACAGCTGTTGCTTTTTTGAGCTCGTGTGGCTCGAATATATTAAGGCATATCGCCATTGCCTGCGACGTTTGGCAATTACCTGCCGCGATGCAGTTTTCGGTGTCAATAAGATGCTCTCTTACTGCTTTTCTGTAATTTTGAGCAACCTTAAAGCAGAATTCGGATACCTCAGGCATTGAGAGCTTGTCATATAAAAGTGCGGCTTTGCGCGCAATATCGTAGCACATTATAGTATCGGTAAGCTCGCGAGGCGCTTTGATGGGATCGTGCGGGGGCATCCAATCGCCAAGTCCGATATGAACGAGTCCGTTCTCATCACGTCTTGTGAGTGTGTATGCAACGTAACGGAACATTGCCGGGGCTGCAACTCTTGCGCTCTTGAGGTCATCTCTCAGTTCAAGCAATCTGTACGGTATCTCAACCAAAACTGCATCCCAACCGGGACCGTTCCATGAATCATAGAACATTCCGGGAGGTGCTGGCACACAGCCGGGCATTGCGCCGTTTTTATCGATGGCGGCAGCTACTGAGTGCATCCACTCGTTGAATACGCCCTCGCTTTCAAGATTGAGAAGCATATGTACGGACGATACTGCGGCGTCCGCGGTCCAACCGTTCTTTTCTCTGTGCGGACAGTCGGTTGGAATGTGGAACATATTTGAGTGAGTTGCCTCGCGCGTTAATTTCTGAACGGCGTTAAGAATATCATCGGAACATTCAAAATTTCCTCTTTCACGCATTTCGGATGACATCAGCTCAAACGTGAAAAGCTCGGGGGTTGCTTCTTCGTCGCTTATTCCGTAAACCTTAGCATATCTGAAGCCTTGATACGTAAACGACGTCTTGTAATGCTGCTCGCCGCCCTTTGAAACGTATATATAATTCTGGCTTCCAAATGGATATTCCTTTGTTTTTGGACCCGAGCCGGTAATTGTTTCGTTATAGAATCTACCGTTCCAAAGGTATTCTGCAAAGTCAACGGCTATTCTTCTGCCCTCGGGGAGGTTGGTGTGTAAGCATAAAAGCCCTGCACCATTCTGACCAAAATCGTATATGATGCCGTCATCCTCGCGCCATATCTTTACGGGGGTAAGAATTCTTCTTGTTTTAATGGGAGGAGCTGTGCAAATGCGTTGCTCACCGCGCGGAATATCGTTTATGCGAGCGTTTGTCCACTCAGAATCGTCAAATTCGGGGAGTAACCAGCCGTCTGTTTCTTTTTCAAGGCGCGCATCGTAGTGCTCACCAAATCTGAGGTCATTCATAAGTATGGGAGAGGTGTGCACCTTAAAGGATTCATCAGCCTCAAAGATCTCGCCGTCAATATCACAAGCGAGCGCCAAAAGCATATCTCCGCCTGCAAGCGAATTACCTGCAGCAAACATTCCTAAAATACTTGAGCGGAATCCGGAGCCGAGTATAACGCCTATAACGTTTTTGCCCTTTGTGAGATATGGCTTGATATCGTATTTGTCAAAGGCAACTATAAGCCCCGGGTCTGTAATGGATGGGGATAAATGCCCCTTTGTGATCTCCTTTGAATTGATAAATAGGCGGTAAAAGCCCAAGCCCGTAATGAGCAAGGATGCCTTTTCGGGTAATTTGTCAAGATCAAAAGTTTTACGGAAAAGTGGGGCACAATGGGGATTTTCGGCATTGCCGTAGCCAAAGCCCGACGATATGAAATTCTTTGTAAATATATTCATTTTAGCTCCTTTATGTAAGCGATATTTCATTATTATTATAACATTATTATAACATATTTTTTATAAAAATGCGAAGTTTTTTTATTACTGCCAATAATATTGCAATATTCAGTTTGAAATATTTCAGATAGTCAAAATGGTTATACAAAATGTTGCGCGGAAAACGTCTGATTATAAAACCCTACCCGTTTTCCTCGATGATTTGTCACCCATTATTGACGATTCAATATTTTTATATACAGCATGCCAAAATTGCCTATTGCTATTGAATCAAAGATGTGGTATAATTATCATGTACCCGTAGTGGGTTTCTTTTAGTACTGCTATTACGAAAGGATAAATTATGAAGCAATATTTCAATATCTCGGGCGATGGCATCGTTTGGGACGTAAAAAATGAAGATTTCGGTCATAAGGACAATTTTGAGTTCTCGGGAAAGGGCTTGGATTGTATAGTTGACTATGGCGTTGACGAAAACGGCGTTCTTACTCTTGCAAGATACTGCGCATTCCCTACGTTGAGAATGTCTCCTAACAATACACACGGCACTCTTGCGATTGACTATGACAATGCAAAGCTTCCCAAGATACTTATAAACGATATTCCGGTGGTGGAATATGGTAAAAAGGTATCAATCAACGGTATTCTTGCTATTGAATCAGTAACTGAGTGCGGCGTTCAGCTCAAGAGGACGTTTATTCCCGATGCTAAGGAAATGATAATGTATGAAGTTATCGACATAACAAATTCATCCGAAAACGAGATAAAGCTTTCCGTTACAGAGTGTGGCAGATACGGCATCTCAAGGGGGGTTACAGGCATTTACGTTCATGAAGTAACTCATGATGCAAAGGATACGACTCTTGCAAAGGGTGACAGCATCACGTTCTGTATCTATTATTCAGCATACAAAAATGCGCTTAAATACGATTACTTTGGCGAAGATTACTACAATACTCCCGATAAGGCACTTTATGATTGGAAAAAGGCTCTCAAAGACAGAATTGAAAGAGTCAATGAGCTTTCAAATGAGGCTGCACTTGACACAGGCAATGCAGTTCTCGACACAATGTATAGATTTGCCAAGATAAGAGCAGGGGAGAGCATTTTCAATACAAAGGGTGGCATGTTCCATAGCCCCGGCGGAAGAACCTATTATGCCGCAACTTGGTGTAATGACCAGGTAGAGTATGCAGGTCCGTGGTTTGCATTTACTGATGACGTTACTGCAGTCAAGGCGTCGGTAAATGCTTACGAGCACTATACACCGTTTATGACTGAGGAATATATACACATCCCTACGTCCGTGATTGCAGAAGGTACAGATATATGGGAGGGCGCAGGTGACAGAGGAGATGCCGCAATGTATCTCTACGGCGGATCTTTGTTTGCACTTACTCACGGTAATAAATTCATGATGGAAAGAATGTGGCCTGCACTCAGATGGTGTGCTGAGTATTGTGAGCGCAAAACACTTCCCGAGGGTGTTATATGGTCACACTCCGACGAGTTGGAGGGCAGATTCCCAACGGATAATCGTGCAAATCTTTCGACGTCATGCCTTGCTTACGGCGGCTATAAATATATGGCAATGATCGCCGAGTATCTTGATAAGCATGATTATGCCAAAAAGTATGTTGATAAAGCTGAATCACTCAAGACGGCTATCGTGAATTATTTTGGTGCGGAATTGCACGGATATAAGACATTCCGTTATTCAAAGGGTTTTGATACGCTCAGAGCTTGGATATGTCTCCCGATGTGTATGGGCATTACGGATCGACTTGAGGATACTCTTGATGCAATGTTCTCAGAGTATCTCTGGAATGAAAACGGTATGCTTTCTTGCGAGATAGGACCGGAAAATAAATCCGCTACAGTTTGGGATAGAGCTTCTCTTTACGGATTCAAGGGTGCGTTCATGAACGGCAGATTCGGCAACGTTTGGACACAGTTCTTCAAATATTGCAACTCAAGACTTTTGGGCGAAAGAGTTCCTTACGCTATCGAAGCTTGGCCCGAGGGCGCAAGACGTCATTTGAGTGCAGAAAGCGCATTGTTCTGCAGAATTATTCCTGAGGGTATTCTTGCAATAAGACCGGAAGCTGCAAGAGAATTCTCATTCATTCCCAGAATCCCCGAGGGCTTGGATAAGGTCGTGCTTTCAAACTTCCGTATGTGCGGCGATAAGGTTACTATCACCGTTACAAAGGACGGCTACGAGGTTGTGGGATTTGCAAATTCCATCAAGGGCACAACGCTCGGCGAGAGAGTTTCGTTTAAGACAAACAGAGAATTGTGATAAGATAATGTATGCGATCAATTCTTTCTGCATTTTTAGCAGAGAATTAGTAGCACGAAAACTTCGGCAGAGAACTTGTTTTTCTGCCGATTTGTGTGCATAAACCATCGGCAACAAGAGAATGTAAAAAGATCGGAATAGAGTACAAAAAGGAAGATAAAATGGCGTATATTAATATTTTCGGGAAAAATATTTACTACGAAATTCGTGGAGCAACCAATGAAACGGTTCTTTTGTATTTGCATGGAGGACCGGGCGCAAGTTGTTTGGATTTTGGCAATACGGCGGAAATGCTAAGTAAAGAATTACAGGTTATTTCTTTTGACCAATACGGTGTGCTACGCTCCGAGGCAATCGCAGAAAATGAGCATTACTCAATGGACGTTCAAGCGGATATGATTGAAGAAATGCGTCGTAAGTTGAACATCAAGAGTTGGAGCGTTCTCGGACATTCATATGGTGGAGCGTTGTCCGTTTTCTATGCCAACAAATATTCGGATTCAGTTGATAAAATCATATTGGAAGGTCCAAGCCTTAATATTGCTGATTCTGCGAAGTCGTCTGCGGCTTATCTATCCGATTATATTGATCAGACCGGAGATTCGGATGCAATAGAGCATTGCAAAAAAATGAAAACGTTCGATTACCAAGACTGTAATGCTTTGGTTGAACTTATCAAGCTTTTAGGTTATGTAAAAGATATGAAATTGCGAACTTATCTGCATGGCATTTCTTATGAGGAGTATATGGCAAGCTTTTCAACCGTAGGAATTACTGATGATATGTGGGCAAAATATGAAATGCACCTTTCTAATCTGTTAAAGGATGGGGCAATAGGTGAAAATTATTTGCCTGTTTTGAAAGATCTTAATAAGCCCATTTTGCTCTTGAAGGGAAAATATGATCCTGTTTGCAGTGACGATCAGACTCAGTATATAAAAGGATTATCGAATGCAACCGTTGTGGAATTTCATAATAGCGGACATTTTCCGAGAATTGAAGAAACAGAAAAATATATTGAAACGATACTAAAGTATTTCAAAAAGTAATCATAGTTGAATTTATATAAGGAATAAGGGGATATTAATAATTGCTTTCGATGTATTGAGAATGTGAAATTTTAGTTTATTAAATATCAAACGCCGACAGATCTCAAAAATCTGTCGGCGTTTGATGTTTGTTTACTGCGGAGTGTTTTGAGCCGTTCAAGTAAGCCGGCTTATAATTACTCCGCTAATTTTGTACGTGTTCCGTACTCCTTTTGTTTTGCGTTATTCAGCAGGTACAACGGGTGTTGTCGGTGCTGTTTCCATGCTCTTTAATGCTGCGGCAAGCATGTTATAAAGCTCAGTTGAGCCGATGTAAGTTTCGGGAAGATTACCGCTCCACTTCTGTATGTAGTAGTACATAAGCAGGTTTTCAACGTCCTCCTGAGTTGCGCTTTCGGGGTCAACTATAAATACTTCTTTGAGCTGATTTATAACTGCCGCGTCCTTTTGACCTGCATACTCAGCTGCGTCTGCCTGGATCTTAACAACGTCAAGCTCTGCCTGTGCGGCGATCTTTGCAACTGCTGCTGCGGCATTTGCTTCTGTTTCTGCAATCTTGGCCTT
>SVGF01000110.1 GCA_015056475.1 Clostridiales bacterium | reverse complement strand
ATATGAATCCGCCGGTTGGCGAAGCTATTCTTACCAAGCCTGCACCAAACGCCGAAAACACAGGCGCACCGCACGCACCTAACGTAACGTAAACCGCAACTGTTAAAAGCGAATATTTTATCTCAAGCACAAACCCAACAAATGCAACTGCAAACGTCTGCAACGTAAAAGGCACACCCCAAGGCATCGGGATACATATTTGTGCCAATACCGAAAGAAACGCCACACCTAATGCACAAAAAGCAATGGATCTCGTCTTCATTTTGATTCTCTCACACTTACTTCGCCCGTATAAAGGGCCTCAGACGTGCCGTCCTGATATTCTACCACCAAGCGACATTCATCGTCAAGACCTTTTACAACAGCTGATCTTGTTGACGTAGCCTTGATCACGTTTACAGCTTTGCCCATAAGCATTTGCTTTGCCTTATAATCATCAAAAAAGAGTTTTTCACCCAAGCCCGAATAAAGCCCTTTGAATTCGTTTATTATCCGAGCCGTAAACAGATCTCTTTTTGACACATCAAGCCCTATATCACCCGCAATATTGCTTATATCATCCGGAAAACCCGCTTTCGGAGATGACAGATTCACACCAACACCCAGCACAGCGTATTCCATTGAGCTGTTCTCCATGTTAAATGAAGCCTCTGTCAATATTCCGCAAACCTTTTTACCGTCAACGTATACGTCGTTTACCCATTTTATAAAAGGATCTTTATCCGTAAGGTTTTCTATTGCGCGAGCAACCGCAACAGCCGCTGAAGCTGTGATATTCAACGCAGAATCAACGCCAACACTCGGACGGAGAATTATGCTCATATACAAGCCCGTGCCCTCGGGCGAAAAAAAGCTTCTTCCAAGCCTTCCCCTGCCGCCCGTCTGCCGCAAAGCCAAAACAACGGTCCACTCCCTTGCCCCCTGCTCCGCAAGTGACTTTGCAACCGTGTTTGTGGAATCGACCTCGTCAAACACGATCACGTTTACGTCATCATCACAAAGCGATGTAATAATATCCCTATTCGGCAATTCGGTACAGCAAAGCTTATATCCGAGCTTTTTCGTTGATTCTATATTAAATCCCTCCGACTGCAGCTGCTTTACAGCCTTCCATACGGCATTTCGCGATACGTTAAGCTCCTTTGCTATCTTATCACCCGAAACGTGATCCAAGCTTTGTGAAAGTATTTTCAATACGTCGTTTTTAGTGCTCATAGTTCCTCCAATATTAGAATTATACTATAACAACGCTTATTTGTCAACCAATTATCGCAATTTAAGGTGACAAAAAAACCGCAGACCCTATGATCTGCGGTAATAAGATACGTAAGATAAATTACGCCAAAAGTGCATCCATCTCGTCGATAAGTGAACCGAAAAGCTTGAGCGCATTGTTGATCGGCTCGGGAGTTGTCATATCAACACCTGCGATCTTGAGGAGTGAAATAGGATCCTGACTGCAACCGCCCGAAAGGAATGCCTTGTAAGCATCAACAGCGGGCTTGCCTTCATTAAGGATTTTCTCTGCAATAGCAACTGCTGCTGCAAAGCCTGTTGCATACTGGAACACGTAGTAGTTGTAGAAGAAATGAGGAATTCTTGACCATTCTGACTGTATTCTCTCATCAACCACCATGCCGTCACCGTAATAGAGCTTGTTGATCTCGTAATAACGCTGGTTGAGTATATCAGCAGTAAGTGCAGAGCCGCTTTCGGATATCTTGTTGATATCAAGCTCAAATTCAGCAAACATAGTCTGTCTGTAAAGAGTTGTTCTGAACTGCTCAAGGAAGTAATTGATAAGGTACGCCTTCTCCTTGGGATCCGTTGTCTTTGCAAGGAGGGACTTCATGAGCAATACTTCATTACACGTTGATGCAACCTCAGCCACAAAAATTACGTAATCGGAATAAACTACTGGCTGATTGTGGTTGGAGTAGTATGAGTGCAAAGCATGGCCCATCTCGTGAGCAAGTGTGAACTGAGAATCAATATTGTTCTTGTGGTTCAACAATACGTAGGGATGCGGTCTCGCACCTGCGGAATAAGCTCCACCCCTCTTACCCTCGTTCTCATAAACGTCTATCCATCTGTTGTCAAAGCCTTCCTTAAGAAGTGCCACGTAATCCTCACCAAGAACACCAAGTCCCTCAAGAACGTTAGCCTTAGCATCCTCAAACGTTATCTCCTTGTTCATCTCGTTAACGATGGGGCAATAGATATCGTACATATGGAGCTCATCAACGCCCATAAGCTTCTTTCTGAGCTCGATGTACTTATACATTTTGTCCATATTGTTGTGAACAGTTTCAATAAGGTTGTGGTAAACCTCAACGGGAACCTCTGTTCTGTTCAACGATGCCTCCAACGTAGAGTCAAATTTACGCATATCAGCATAGAACTTAAGCTTCTTCATCTGACCGTCAAACGTTGCGGCAATAGTATTCTTATAGCTTTCAAACGTCTTGTAGAATGCCTCGAACGTGTTTTCGCGGAGCTTTCTGTCAGAGCTGTGGAGGATCTCAATGTAAGTACCCTGAGTGAGCACGTGCTTGTTGCCCTCGGAATCCTCAACCTCGGGGAATCTTATATCAGCGTTAAGAAGTGCAGAGAAAACGTCCTCCGAAGCCTCTGCTATCTGACCACAAGCCGCCAATATTCTCTCCTCTGCATCGGAAAGAATGTGGGGCTTCATTTTTCTTTCCTTTTCAATAGCATGTCTGTAAAGCTCAAGCTCGGGAATCTCCTTAAAGAAGCCCTCAAGCACTTCGTCATCAATAGCTATCATTTCGGGCATATAGAATGAGCTTGCACCTGAAATTGCAACGTAGAAATTCATAAGCTTGCCGCGCATGTCAAGGTAGAAGCCGTTTGTCTGGTCCTCGTCACACTTTCTCATTGCGTAGTTTGCAAGTGCTTCAACTCTCAAAGATATCTCGTCAGAAAGAAGAAGCCATTCATAAAACGTCTTTGCGCTTGTTGCAAGCTTACCGCGATATTCTGCGATCTTTGCAAGATATGCTCCGCAAGCCTCAAGCTCCTCAAACCATTTATCGTCATTTTCAAAGAGGTCGCAAAGATTCCACGTATTCTCTACTGCAACGTCTTTTCTCTTAATAATTTTGTCCTGTGCCATAAATATATCCTTTCTTTACAGTAAATTTATAATCAACTCTTTAATTATAACACATTATTCTTAAATTTTCAACCGATAAAAGCAATAAAATCAAAATTTACTCACCAAACTCATCCGCCGCCTTTTTGAGCATCTGCCTTATCGGCAAATTATACGGACATCTTGTTTCGCAAACACCGCATTCAATGCATTCCGATGCCTTGTGAGCCAACGTCTGATATCTTGACCTTGCCCAGTCGCCAAGCCCGTATCTTTCAAGATATCCCGCAAAAAGAAATACTCCCGATATCGGAATTCCAACGGTGCACGGTGCGCAATAATTACATCTTCTGCAGAATTGAGTTCCTAAAGTGCTTGATATAGCGTTTATAGAATCCATCTCCTCATTTGACAACGGTGAAGCATCCTCCATCGCCAAAATATTCTGTTCTATCTCATCCTTTGTTGCCATACCGGGAATTATTACGGATACGTCATCGTTTGCGGCAATGAATCTTATAGCAAGCCTTGCATCGTCAATAGCGCCACCCGCAAGCGGCTTCATCGCAATAAATCCTATATTCTTTTCGCCGCACTTTTTGATAAACTCCACACCTTGAGTTTCAACTATATTATACGGGAACATTATAGTTTCAACCCAATCAAGCTCAACCGCCTTTTCAAAAAGCTCAGCGGAGTGAAGCGTTATACCGATATGACCGATCTTACCCTCAGCCCTCGCTTCAAACAAAGCCTCTAATGCTCCACCCTCAGCCATTACCTGCTCAAGCTGTTGAGCATTGGGGTTATGAACCTGATATAGATCAATGTAGTCTGTTCTTAAGTTAGTAAGGCTCTTTTCGATATCCGCCTTCATAGCGTCATACGTTCTTGCCATGCTCTTTGTTGCAAGAATAAACTTATCCCTGATGCCTTCAAGCGCATAGCCTATGTATTCCTCGCTTACGGTATAACCCCTTGCGGTGTCAACGTAATTTATGCCCTTCTCAGCCATAAGCTCAAAAATCTCGCGAGTGCCTTTTGCGTCTATCTTTTGTATCGGTATTCCGCCAAAGCCAAGGCGCGAGATCTTTAATCCTGTTTTTCCCAATGTTCTGTATTCCATATTTCTCTCCAAATTCAATATACTTTCAGTATAACACATTTTACTTTATTTTACAAGCAAATTTGCGATAATTTCAAAAAAGTCATCCCGAATATCTTCCTGTGGATTCAGCTCCCGTATTTTGCTTAAACTCGTTCAAGTCACAATAATCAACCTCGCCCCATCTTACCAAAAGTGTGGAATTTAGCGTGTAGATATTATCCTGAAGCGTTATTTGAGCTTCAGCCTCCTTTGAAATGATCGAATAGATCGCCGCTCCCACGGGTGCAGGTCCAAACGTGTTGTTTTTTATCAACAGAGATCCGTTTTCTGTTTTTTCGGGTATTCTCCACAAAAATATGTGATGTCCCATCGGTTGCGGCCATATCTCGCTTCGGCGTGGCAGTTCTTCACCAAGCATTGCAAAGCCACATCCTGCGTTAAGGCAAATATTATCCTCAAACGATGAATCAATCATCATTTTGTCCCTGTATTCAAACGCCGCCATACCGTAAGTGTCAAACACACAGCGTCTGCAAACAAAATTCCGCGCTGGAGTGGTGTGCTCGCCCGGTCCTTGATGTGTTATACAGGAGTCGTACACGTTTTTAAATGAGCAATCCTCAACGAGTATATCATTTCCGTACGCCCATATTTCAAAAGCATTACCAAAGCGGATACGAAGCTCCTTATTCCATGCGCAACCGCCTATATTTTCAAAAGTACAGTTTTTAACGTGAATATTATCGCCCGAGCCTGCCATACCGTGAACACCGCTGTTGATAAAGCGCAAATTCTCAACGGTGATTCCGTCTCTCAAGTCAAGCAATGATCTTTTATTGTATGATACAGCCTCAATATCAGAATAGTATTCTGCAGGATTGCCGACCGAGTACAAATAAAAATCAGTTTCAAGCAGATTACTTTTTGAGTTATCGCCCAACGAGCATCTGCTGTCAAAGAAATCTCCCTGTGATTTCAGGTCTTCCAATTCCCATCTGAACGTTGCAGTGCATTCATTTTTATTAAAAACTATATTACCTACAGCTCCCGGAACAGACTTTGTGCATTTCCATATATTTTTGGATATTTCAGTCCAATCGCACAAATTTCCAACGTTTGTCGAGCCGCAAAAAGTTGGCATATCTCCCTCGCCGTATGCGCCGTAGGTTACGTTTTCAACGGTATAAAGCTTGTCCCTTATAAAGCTACCGCATCTGAAAAGAACGGTGTCCCCCGCCGATAAACTCAGCGATCTGTAATCACTTACGGGAGAATCCTTGGATAAACCGTTATATTGTGGGTTCGATGAATTAAAATCTACGTAGTATGTTGACATAATACACCTTTCAAAAATCAAAATTTTACCGATAAAATTATAACATACGGAATTAAAGATGTCAAGCATTAAGAATAATATTACCTATAAGCCTCACACAACAAACAAGAGAACAAGACTTTTGTCCAAAAAACAGAGAAGAGAGAGTTTCACGGAATTTTGTAACCGTGTTACTCTCTCTTCTACTTTTATTGCCAGTTTCGCATTTGTTTAACAAGCGCATCGGGCTATGCCCATACCCTTATTTTATTTCTCCGATAAGGACAACAGCCATTGATAATCAAGTGTTTTTTTCTGGGCTCGTAGGACAAAATTGCAACTTATAGATTTAGTGAAATATTCACCTGCGGTGAATGTGAAATAATTTTCTTGCGAAAATTGTGAAATATCTCACTTCGTTCGATGTGAAATAAAATTTGCCCACGTTCGCCTCAGCGAACATTTCACATTTGCGAAGCAAATATTTCACAGCGAAGCTATTTCACTTGTCCGAAGGGCAAATTTCGTTGAAAAAAGCACTTGCGATTGCAAGTGCTTTTTTCTGGGCTCGTAGTACAAAAATGCAATTTAATAAAATGAAGATTTGCAAAGCAAATCAACCATACTTTAATTATTCATTCTTCATCAGCGAAGCAACTTCATTCTTCATTATTCATTCAAAATCCGCTTAAGATAAATGAATGATGAATGATGAATAATGAATAGTGAATAATACAAACAAAAATCCGCCTTCTTTCGAAAGCGGATTTTGTTTGTCCACATAGGACGGAATTGCAACTAATATATTTAATGAAATCG
>SVGF01000109.1 GCA_015056475.1 Clostridiales bacterium | reverse complement strand
ATCTCTGTTCTTTCCAAGGCATTGTCCGTCTCCCTTCGACTTCTTTATGCCTTTATTTTACCACAAATTTGTAAACTATGTCTCTTCACATTCTGTAAACTATCTTACCACACTATACACTGCGTTCGCCCGCGGGCGTTCAAAGAACGCCCCTACGGATAAACAAAAATTGATATGCAGAAAGCAAAGATTAACCCCGACAGATTGCAAGGTCTGTCGGGGGTTGTTGTACTGTTCGATAAATGGAATTTATGGAACTGAATAAAACATTCATTATGATATGCACCCCAAAAGTTAGACACTTTTGGGGTGCATATCAAAACAAGTTCTCTGCCGAAGTTTTGTGCCTGCAATTTCTCCGTTAAGGATAACACGCTAATTTCTTATGATCTTAAAATTCAAGCAGCACTTGAATTTGCAATATTGAACGGAAAGCGAGATTCAAGTCACGCTTGATTGACATTTATTGGTGGTTGTGGTACAATTATAATGGACCATTGCAGAAAAAGGAGGATATATGGAGAAGATATTTTTGCAGCTGAACGACGATCAGCTTCAAGCGGTGACGACCACCGAGGGCTACGTGCGCATAATTGCGGGCGCAGGCTCGGGTAAAACAAAAGCGCTCACGCATCGTTACGCTTATCTTGTTAAGGCGGCAGGCATACATCCTTCAAACGTGCTTTGCGTTACGTTTACTAATAAGGCTGCGGGCGAAATGAAAAAGAGAGTCCGTGCGCTTGTGGGTGGCGGGTACGATAATTCTCTTATCACAACATATCACGGCTTTTGCGTGAGGGTATTGAGGGATGATATTTACAGGCTCATGTATCCAAAAAGCTTTACGATTATTGACGAGAGCCACCAAAGACGAATACTCAATGAAATATATTCCGAAATGGATATAAAGACCGACAAAGCTATATTTGAAAAGATACTCTCGGCAGTACACCGTGCAAAATGCAACGAGGATTACGTTCAGCTTATGCTTGACGGGCATTGCGAGAGCATAAATATCCCCACACAACCGGGCGATCCGCCTTTGAGCGAGATTGAAAAGTCGGTTGTAAGAAAATATATCGAAAAGCAAAGAAAAATATTCGGACTTGATTTTGACGATCTTATAGCATTTACGTTTGTGATATTTAATCGCTACCCCGAGGTCAGACAAAAGTGGGCAGAGCAGCTTTATTATATTCAGGTGGATGAGTTTCAAGACTCCTCCAAACGTGAGCTGCGCTTGATATCGATGCTCGTGAGCGAGAATAAAAATTTGTTCGTTGTGGGTGACCCCGACCAGAATATCTACGAGTGGCGTGGCGCAGATATGTCAATAATCGTTGATTTTGACAAAAGATTTGAGAATGCGCAGACGATATTCTTAAATCAGAATTACCGTTCAACTCCAAATATACTTAAGGTTGCAAATACGCTTATTGACCACAATAAAAACCGCATTCCAAAAGCACTTTATACACAAAAACCGAGCGGCGACAGCGTTATACATCTTCATAGCAAGAACGAAAAGGACGAAGGCAAATGGATATCCGACGAAATAAAGCGTTTGACAGCTTCAAAAAAGTACAGTTATAAGGATATTGCAATATTATACAGAGCATCGTTTCTTTCAAGATTTGTAGAGCAGGCACTTATTGAGGCGGGCGTGCCATACGAGCTTTACGGAAGCGTGCGCTTTTATGACAGAATGGAAATAAAGGATACTCTTTCATACTTAAAGCTTATAGTTGGCAATAACGATGAGGCGCTTGAAAGAGTGATCAACGTGCCGAGGCGTCAATTTGGTAAAACAAAGCTCGAAGCACTGAAGGCTTATGCAAATATGGACGGCACGGATCTTTATACAGCGCTTAAAACCCATATTTCAGACCCGAGCTTTACACGAAGCAATGCCGCACAGTTTGTGAGAACTATTGAGAGCTTGAGGCAGTTGAGCAAGTCAGCGTCTGCTTCGCAAATTCTGCAAGAAATGCTGACTCAAACGGGTTATGAAAACTATATCCGTGAAAACGGCAGTATGGAGAGGCTTGATAACCTTGCGGAGCTTAAGCGCTCGGTATGGGAGCGCGAGCAAAGCTACGGCGAGGAGTTATATATTGATACCTATCTTCAGCAGGTTGAGCTTCAAATGGACGAGGGCGACGATACCGAAGTGGATAAAGTAAAGCTTATGACTGTTCATTCCGCAAAGGGGCTTGAATTTCCCGTGTGTTTTGTGTGCGGAATGACCGAGGGGATATTCCCGTCCGCAAGAACGCTTGAGGATAGGCGTGACGAAGGTCTTGAAGAAGAAAGAAGACTGTGCTTTGTTGCGATTACGAGGGCTATGGAGAGGCTGTACCTTACAGAGTCCGAGGGTGCGGACAATAACAATGCGCATAAACGCCCGTCACGTTTTTTGTTCGAAATAGGTGAGGAGAATTACACGAGAATAGGCACATTGCCAAAGGGTGCAAACGAGCCGGATCCAATACAGGAAGCTCCGACTGACAAAAACGGATATTCAGTTGGTGACGAGGTAAAGCATCCCATATTTGGCGACGGCACTATTACTGCCATAAATACCCAAAAGGGTGTTTATATGATAAAATTCCACAAAACAGGAGCTGTGCGCCCTGTTAGTATGGATTATAATTTTGGTTCTGAATTTGATATAGCAAAATTAAGAGAAGGTATACGGAAGCAACCGCAAAGCACAACGGTTGAATCAGCTTTGCCCGAAGAAAAAGCCCAAGCTCCCGAGGCAATTCCGCTATTTGAGGAGTATGTGCCTAAGGACGATGCTGAGGTTTTTCCCGAATACTATGATGATAATGATCCTAACGCGCCTGCGGACAATATTCCTGAAGAACCATATGAGCCGGAGCTGTGGGATGTTCCGATAATGCAAAAGGATGAGCCTGTGGATGATGAGGACATACCATTGGATAATTCATTTGAGGATGACGACTGCCAATGCTCCGAGGGCAAATTTGAGAAAGATGAAGACGCAGTCTTTCCCGAAAAATATGCTTATGCCGAGTGGGCAAGACAAATAAGTGACGGAGAAAACCTCTGGAAAAGGGATGACGTACCCCACAGCGGATGGTATTGCGTTGATATGATAGACCTTGGGCAACCTGTTGGTACTTGCAGAATGTGCGGACATCAGATAATTCGTTACGTTCACGTTATGAAGCACGATAATTTCTACCGTACCATTGGCGCAGGCTGTGTTTGCGCTGCTAAGATGGAGGGCGAGGGTAGTATTGCACGTAAGCGTGAGAGTGAGTTCAAAAAGAGATCGTCCAGAAAGGCTACGTTCTTGAAAGCAAAGCTTCGCCCAAGCAGGGCAGGGAATGAGTACGTCCGTTACAAGGGTAATATTATCACTGTAATGCAGGATAAATTTAACAAAGGGAATTACGTTAGCGTTGTAAATGACAAATTTTCGAGATCCTACCCCACAAAGCAGGAGGCACTTCTTGAGGCGTTTGACAGATTGGACCCGTGGGAATTTTAAGCGCAATTATTATAAGTCCTTGGCAGTTAACTCTGTCGAGGCTTATTTTTATTTAAAAAAGACTTACAGATACTCATAAAATGAAAAAGTATTTGTGATCTTTCGTAAATAATATAAATTATATGCTTGACTTTTTATTTTGTCTGGTGTATAATGCTTCCAATATGCTACGTCATATATTTACGCAAAGGAGATTTTCGCACAGCGAAAATTAGGTGTTAGTATGAAAAAAATAATTTTTGACACGGATATTGGCGGCGATTGCGATGACGCAGGCGCTCTTGCGCTTATTCATCAAGCGGAGAATTTAGGATTTGCAAAGCTTGTTGCGTGCGTTTTGAGCGTAACGAGATTTGACGGCGCAGGTTGTCTTGACGTAATAAACAGATATTACGGACACGTTGTGCCTATTGGACAGTGGGTATATTATCCCGAAAGCGATGCGGATGCTTTCTATAAGGATTCTTACGGTACGGTTTTGTATAGAAATTATGAGCATTCGTACAAGACTGCTGTACCGCCGTGTGCAGTGAAGGTGCTCAGAAAGGCACTTGCAGAAAATACGGGCGAAAAGATAACGCTTTTGGTTGTTGGTTCTTTTGAAAACGTATCCAATCTTATGAAAAGCGGTCCGGATGAGATATCAGAGCTTACGGGTATGGAGCTTATGAAACAGCAGGTTGACTGCATAGTAGCTGCTGCGGGTAATTTTGAAATTCCCGACAAGGTTGAGAGTAATATTGCTTCAAGCATACACGGTGCTATCAACGTATGTAAGAATTCTCCCGTGCCGATAGTGTTTACACATTATACGGAAGGCAAAAAGGTTCTCACAGGAAAAATAATACACGAAACCGACCCCGAAAACCCCGTTGGTATTGCTTACTACATATGCATGAAGGGTGACAACCGCTTCAGCTGGGACCCCATGGCGGCATTCTATGCCATATACGGCTGCGAGGACATATTCAGATTGACAAGCCCCGGTACGATCACTGTAGCTCCGGATGGTATGTCAACGTTTGAGGAGCATGAGGGTGGTCAGCATAGACTTATTTATTGTAACTCTTATGAGGCTACCGCAAAGAGAATTGACGAAGCGTTAATGGGTATTTATAATAAATAAATATTCTGTTTGGCATTATATCAGGTCATTCTGATGCAGACTTGGAAAATGGAGTACAAATATGAAGAAAATAATTTTTGATACGGACATTGGCGGTGATTGCGATGATGCAGGCGCTCTTGCGCTTATTCATCAAGCAGAAAATTTAGGGTTGGCAAAGCTTGTTGCATGCGTTTTGAGCGTAACGAGATTTGACGGCGCGGGTTGTACGGATGTAATAAACAGATATTACGGACACGTTGTGCCGATTGGACAGTGGATATATTATCCCGAAAGCGATGCGGATGCTTTTTATAAGGATTCTTACGGTACGGTTTTGTACAGAAATTACGAGCATTCGTATAAGACTGCTGTACCGCCGTGTGCAGTAAAGGTGCTCAGAAAGGCACTTGCAGAAAATACGGGTGAAAAGATAACGCTTGTGGTGGTTGGCTCTTTTGAAAACGTATCAAATCTTATGAAGAGCGGTCCGGATGAGATATCAGAGCTTACGGGTATGGAGCTTATGATACAGCAGGTTGATTGCATAGTGGCGGCTGCGGGTGATTTTGAAAATCACGAGCTGGAATGCAACATTGCTTCAAGTATTCACGGCGCTATAAACGTATGTAAGAATTCCCCCGTGCCGATAGTGTTTACACACGTGACTGAGGGCGAAAGGGTATTTACGGGAAAGATAATACACGAAACCGATCCCGAAAATCCTGTTGGTATTGCATATTACATATGTATGAAGGGTGGAAATCGCTGCAGTTGGGATCCTATGGCGGCATTCTATGCTATATACGGCTGCGAGGATATATTCAGATTGACAAATCCCGGAACGATAAGCATTGATGCGGACGGTATTTCAACGTTTGAGGAGCATGAGGGTGGTCAGCACAGGCTTATTTATTGTAACTCTTATGAGGCTACCGCAAAGAGAATAGACGAAGCATTAATGGGTATTTACAATAAATAAATACCGAATTAAGGTAATATATCAGCTTTTGTGATTCTGTTAAAAGAATTCGGAAAGGAAGATACTTATGAAGAAGATAATTTTTGATACGGACATTGGCGGCGATTGTGATGATGCAGGTGCTCTTGCACTTATTCATCAAGCAGAGAATTTGGGCTTGGCAAAGCTTGTTGCATGCGTTGTGAGTCATGGCGGATTTGACGGTGCAGGCTGTACGGACGTAATAAACAGATATTACGGACACGTTGTGCCGATCGGTCAGGTGTACTATATTCCCGACGGCCCCGACGTGGACGAATATGCCGAAAAATCATACGGCAGAACGCTTTACAGACAGCGCGAGCATTCATACAAGGACGTTGTGCCGCCACAGTCGGTAAAGGTGCTCAGAAAGGCACTTGCGGAAAACACGGGCGAGAAGATAACCTTTGTTGTGGTTGGTTCGTTTGAAAACGTATCCGATCTTATGAAGAGCGGTCCTGATGAAATATCCGAGCTTACGGGTATGGAGCTTATTGAGCAGCAGGTTGATTGCATAGTTGCGGCTGCCGGTGATTTTGAAAATCACGAGGTTGAATGTAATATTTCTTCTTGCGTACACGGTGCTATAAACGTATGTAAGAATTCTCCCGTGCCGATAGTGTTTACACATTACACCGAGGGCGCAAACGTATTCACGGGAAAGATAATACATGAAACCGATCCCGAAAACCCTGTTGGTATTGCATATTACATATGCATGAAGGGTGAAAACCGCTGCAGCTGGGATC
>SVGF01000002.1 GCA_015056475.1 Clostridiales bacterium | reverse complement strand
TACGGGTGGTGTATTCTCTCCCTCAGTCGCCTACGGCGCCAGCTCCCCCGTCAGGTGGAGCCAAGGGTTGTTTATGGATAATGAGGATTTACGGTGAAATTAGGTCCGGATAGAATGGGGCGCCGAGAGCGTCGACCCCTACAAAGCAAACGTCGTTTTGTCGGATGAATGCGCAGAATCCGCAGAGGCGATCCGTTTATTTTTCACCCAACATAAGTCTTACGATCTCTCTGTCGGTTTCGCGCATACCCACCTTACCGATATGACCTACACAGCTGATGGTTTCATCAGCTTCGTCCTTCAATATACCCGTGAACGATTTATACGCCTTGCCGTTCATTGCAAGGAAATGAGCCATCATGCCCGCATCGATGCTCGTTGCGATCTTTGCCGCGCAGGATATCTTTGCACCGTCACAAATGATGCCCGGGATATTTGCGAGGGTATTATCTATAGTTGCTTTTATCTGCTCAACCGTGCCGCCTGCGATATACGTTACCGCCGCACAAGCCGCGCAGGATGCGGACACCGCGCCGCAGAATGCAGAAAGCTTACCTATGTAATCCTTTTGATGAGTTGTCAACAATGATGAGAATGCAAGCGCTCTGTAGAGCTTTTCCTGCGGAATATTATTTTCTCTGGCGTACACTATTACGGGGACTGTTGAAGCAATACCCTGATTACCGCTACCCGAATTGATTATAACAGGCATATCGCAACCACTCATTCTTGCTTCGGATGCAGATGCCGCATAAGCCTTCATTCTTGTTACAACGCCGTCGGGGTAGCACTCACGTATCATTTTGCCAATATTCAAGCCGTAATCCGCTGAAATACCCTCGTAAGCTATGTCCATATTGTAGCGTATCTGCTTATCGATTAGCTTTTTGATCTTTGATACGTCAACCTCGTCCGCAAATTGTTTTATCGTTTCTATGCTCAAAAGAGCTCTGTCGTTTTCGGTCTGCGAATAATCGTCGCAATCGTTCTTGCAAAGGCACTGTCCGTTTTTGATGATGGACACAATGTTCATGTGGGAATTTCTAACCTCGACCGAAACGGTGTCAACGCCATCGGTTATTTCGATTATAAAATGAAGTGGGATGTCCGAATCAAGATATTCTACCTTACATTTTTCATCCTTTAAGAAAGCCTCGGTCTTTGAAATTGCGCGCGGCACAACGGAGTCAAGCACCTCCATGCCCCTTGTGTAGTCACCGCCAAAGGCGCCAAGCACTACAGCCGCCTCGATACCTATCATTCCGTTTGAATTGGGGATGGAAACGCATCTGACGTTTTTTATCATATTACCGCTGCAACGGGCAACTATCCTTTGAGGCTCGCCGCCAAGCTCACACATTGCTCTTGACGCCGCATAAGCGAGCGCGATGGGCTCTGTGCAACCCATTGCGGGAATGAGCTCCTCTGCCATAATAGATATAAATTTATTTTCCAGCACCTGATCCATGGTGATTCTCCTTCAAAATACATGTGATTATGATTATATTATACACAATAATGCAGTTTTTTGCAAGGGTAATTTAAGTTTAAATTAAATTTTTAAGATTTGTGGGAGATTCCAATATTTTTTAATAATTTAATAAAAAATAGTTGAAATTTATAAAAAATCGTGGTAAAATATACGTATTCAAAAATTTTGGTTAACAATCCACACAAAAAGGAGTTACATAAATGATTATAGGTACAACAAAAGAATTAAAGAATCACGAATACAGAGTTGGTCTTACCCCCGACAACGTAAGCGACTACGTCAATCACGGTCACACGGTTTACGTTGAAAAGGATGCGGGCGCAGGCTCAGGCTTTAGCGACGAGGAATATATTGCCGCAGGCGCAATAATTCTTGACGATCCTGCCGAAGTTTTTGCAAAGGCTGACATGATCATAAAGGTTAAAGAGCCCGAGGAATGCGAGTACAAGTATTTCCGTGAGGGACAGATACTTTACACTTACCTCCACCTTGCATCCAGCCCCGAGCTTGCAAAAATGCTTATGGAAAAGGGTGTTAAGGGCGTTGCTTACGAAACGATCACGGATAACGCGGGCAATCTCCCCTGTCTTCGTCCCATGAGCCAGATCGCAGGCAGACTCAGCATTCAGGAGGGTGCAAAATACCTCGAAAAGGCTTACGGCGGCAGAGGTATTCTTTTGGGTGGCGTGCCCGGTGTTGAAAGAGGTAAGATAGTTATTATTGGCGGCGGCGTTGCGGGTACGTTTGCGGCAAAGGCGGCAATCGGTACTGACGCGCAGGTTACTTTGCTTGAGGTAAACCACAACAGACTCGCTTACCTTGAGGACGTTTTTGGCGCATCCGTTACAACCCTTTACAGCTCTGAGGCAAATATCAGAAAGGCACTCAAGGAAGCTGACCTCGTAATCGGCTCCGTGCTCATCCCCGGCGGCAAAACACCCAAGCTCGTGCGCAAGGAGCATCTCCCCCTTATGAAGAAGGGTGCTGTTATAGTTGATATTGCGATCGACCAGGGTGGCTGCTGTGAAACTTCACACGTTACGACACACGATGATCCCGTATTTATAGAGGACGGAGTTGTTCACTACTGCGTAGGCAATATGCCCGGTGCTGTGCCGTACACATCAACGATCGCGCTCACAAACTCCACACTCCGCTACGGCCTTATGATTGCGGACAACGGTCTTGAAAAGGCATCCAAGATGGACGCAGGCGTTGCAAACGGAATCAATATTTATGGCGGAAAGTGCACAAACAAGAACGTTGCGCTTGCAGTTGACGTGGAATATACAGCGCTTTGTGGGGTTATTGCGTAACTGATCTATAAAAAATCAATTTATATAGTGTTTAACGACGGTTTTATTGCCGTCGTTTTTATTTTGGATAAAAAGAAAAGCCCCGTCCAACGGACAGGGCCTTGCGTACAGTTTTGTCAAAATTACTTGAGCTCAACCTTAGCGCCAACTTCTTCGAGAGCCTTCTTCATGTTCTCAGCGTCAGCCTTAGCAACGTCTTCCTTGAGTGTAGAAGGAGCACCGTCAACGAGAGCCTTAGCTTCCTTGAGGCCGAGACCTGTGAGGTCACGAACAGCCTTGATAACCTTGATCTTTTCAGCACCAGCGTCAGCAAGAACTACTGTGAACTCTGTCTTCTCTTCTACTGCGGGAGCTGCTGCTACTGCGCCAGCTGCTGCAACGGGAGCTGCTGCGCTTACACCAAATTCATCCTCGAGAGCCTTTACCAAATCAGCAAGCTCCAAAATTGTCATGCTCTTTATAGCTTCCAAAATTTCCATCTTATCCATGTTAAAATTCTCCAATCAAAATATTTTTATTATTCTGCAGCTGCTTCTGTTGCTGCTTCTGTTGCGCCACCCTTGCTCTCTGCAATAGCGTTCAATACACGAGCCAAGCCGGAGAGAGGAGCCATCATGCTGCCAAGCATCTTGGCAATAAGTTCTTCCTTTGAAGGAATAGTAGCAAGCTTTTCAACCATAGCCTTGTCATAGAACTCGCCGTCTACAACGCCTGCCTTCAATTCCATCTTCTTAAAATCCTCGACACACTTTGCCGCAACCTTAGCAGGAGCAACGGGATCTTTCATACCGAATGCAACTGCTGTGGAGCCGCTGAGCACGTCGTTTACTCTTTCGTCGTAGCCACATTCCTTTGCAGCAAGCTTGATAAGAGTGTTCTTGTAAACCTTGCACTCTACGCCGTTCTCACGGAAAGACTTTCTCATCTGAGTAGCCTGTTCAACGTTAATTCCGACGTAATCAAAGAATACAACGCTCTTAGCTTCGCGCATCTTGCTTGCAATTTCTTCAACTACAACCTTTTTTGCGTCTAAATTATTACCCACAAATAACCTCCATTAGGGTTTTCGTAAAGCATACTTCCCATAAAAAATACCTCGGGCGCCCAAAGACGCACGAGGTCGTATATCCAATTAAGTATATATCAACACCTCGGCAGGCCGATACAAACCGTTTACCCGACTGATGCCGGACCCGCTGTCTCTGGTAAGATGCTTTCTTATTAAATTTTAATTACTTTGACGCCGGATTAAAATGTTGTTACCATTTTGATACCGGGGCCCATTGTGCTTGAGAGCACTACGCTCTTGATGTAGGTACCCTTTGCGGAGGACGGCTTAGCCTTGATAACAGCGTTGATGAGAGTGTTGAAGTTTTCAACGAGCTTCTCAGCTTCGAAAGAAGCCTTACCAACGGGAACGTGGATGATAGCTGTCTTGTCTACTCTGTACTCAACCTTACCAGCCTTGATCTCGCTAACAGCGTTAGCTACTTCAGTTGTAACCGTACCGGACTTGGGGTTAGGCATCAAGCCCTTAGGTCCCAAAACCTTACCTAATCTACCGAGGAATCTCATCATGTCAGGTGTAGCTACGCATACGTCGAAATCGAAGAAATTCTCCTTAAGGATCTTTTCAACGAGCTCTTCGCCGCCTACGAAATCCGCACCTGCGTTCTGTGCCTCTGTTGCCTTGTCACCCTTAGCAAAAACAAGAACTCTCTGAGTCTTACCTGTGCCGTTGGGGAGTACAACAACGCCTCTTACCATCTGGTCAGCGTGACGGGGGTCAACGCCCAATCTGATGGATACTTCGACTGTTTCGTCGAACTTTGCAGTGGCTGTCTGCTTAACGAGTGCCATTGCTTCTTCAACGCTGTAATTCTTGCTCTGGTCGATGAGCTTCTTTGCAGCGCCAAATCTCTTTGTTTCTTTCATAAAACCTCCTTGTGGTCAAACAATGTGCTGTCCACATCTCCCACATTGCGCAATTGTTTGCTTGCGCGAACATTATTTTGTTGTTGAGAATCAGTCTACAACTGTAATTCCCATGCTTCTTGCTGATCCTGCGATCATGCTCATAGCTGCTTCTTCGTCTGCTGCGTTGAGATCTTCCATCTTCATCTTAGCAATTTCACGGATCTGCTCCTTTGTTACCTTACCAACCTTGTCGCTGTTGGGCTTTGCAGAACCAGCTGTGATACCAGCTGCCTTCTTAAGCAAATCTGCTGCCGGGGGAGTCTTTGTGATGAATGTGTAAGTTCTGTCCTGATAAATTGTGATAATTACAGGGAGAACGTAACCCATCTGAGACTGTGTCTTAGCGTTGAACTGCTTACAGAACTCGGGTGCGTTAACACCGTGAGGTCCGAGTGCAGGTCCAACCGGCGGGCTGGGCATTGCTTTTCCGGCGGGCAACTGAAGCTTAACCTTAGCTATAACCTTCTTTGCCATGTTTCTTCCTCCTATTTTACAACCGTACGGGTTGTGCGTGTATTCCGACACGCATACGGATATTCAAAAACGAATTATTAATCCGCTTTATGAATCTGATTGAACTTAAGGTCGACCTGCATTGTTCTACCGAACATCTGTACGTCTGCCTTGATCTTCTGCTTGTCCTGAGATATTTCCTTGACTGTACCGATAAAGCCTTCCAAGGGACCTGCAAGGATCTTTACGTTGTCGCCAACGGAAATGTCTATATCCACCTGAACGTCCTCGATACCGAGCTTGATTATCTCTTCGCTTGAAAGCGGTACGGGCTCGTTATCGCCGCCAACGTAACCCGTTACACCCTTGATGTAACGAACAACGTTCCACGTTTCGTCGTCGTGAACCATCTTGACAAAAACGTAGCCTGGGAAAGTTTTACGCTTTACCTGCTTCTGCTTACCGTCTTCGATCTCGACTGCATCCTCGATCGGGATGTGGACCTCAACGATCTTATCGTGGAGGTTACGGTTCTCGACAGCCATTTCGATGGAGTTCTTTACCTTGTTCTCATAACCGGAATAAGTGTGGACCACGTACCAGCGGATAGACTTATCTCTGAAGCGAGACATCTGCTCCGACTGAGCTTTTGTGCGATTTTCTTCCATTACTTATCTCCTATCAGCCAACTATAAGACCGATCAAGGTGCTGAACAAATAGTCAAAAAGACCAACAACTATACCAAGGGCAGCAGAAATAGCGACAACAACACCTGTTGCCTTAATAACATCCTTCTTGCTGGGCCAAGATACCTTCTTGAGCTCTGCAATAACTTCCTTAGCAAAGTTGGAACGGTTCTTTGCCTTTTTCTTGTCATCAGCCTTTTTTGTGTCCTTAGCCTTTGACTTCTTACTGATATTCTTATTATCGATATCAGGCAATCTTTCTGTTTCCACTTGTTGTTTCCTCACTATTAATTACTTTGTTTCCTTATGAACAGTGTGCTTCTTGCAGAATCTGCAGTACTTAGAGAACTCAACACGGCCTGTCTGAGTCTTCTTGTTCTTTGTTGTATTGTAATTTCTCTGCTTGCACTCTGTGCATGCCAACACGATCTTATCTCTCATGTGCTATACCTTCCTTTAAACTTTTAAGCGCACAAAACCAACCGCAAGCTGCGGTTGACCCTGAATTGCCTTTTATTTCGTTATTTTACGGCGTGCTTCGCTGACATAAATGATCTACATTTATGGGCACATTAATCACGCTAAATAATTTTAATACAAAAATCGATTTTTGTCAAGGGGTTTTTTTGAAAATTTCCGCAAAAATTCAAATTTTTATATATTTTTTACTTCTTTTAGCGCTTTTGCAAGCTGATCGGGGCAGGATGTGCCTCTGCCGCGACAGTCAACACCCTCAAGACGGGCTATAACGTCATCAACCTTCATGCCTTTTACGAGCTTTGAGATGCCCTGAGTGTTGCCGTGGCAACCACCCTCAAAGATAGCCTCGTTGATGATGCCATTCTCAACGTCGAGGATTATTCTGCGGGAACAGGTCCCCTTTGTGTTGTATTCGTGCTTCATATTTATCTCCCGAATTGCATTTGTACCCTGAACGATTCAGTACTATAATTTCATACTGTAATATTATACCATAAAATCGGAAAAATTGCAAGTAAAACATGTTTCAAGCGTCAGTCGCAAAGAATCACGTCGCACGGATTTTATTACCCTTGAGCCTACAACCGCTATTTTCATAATTACCACCTCACCATAAATTTAGTGTACTTAAAATAAGTATACTTATAACATTGTACCACAAAATAATCTTAAAATATACTTAAATTAAGATTGTAGGAGGAAATTATTATGAGAAACAAAAGCAACAAGCACCTTGGAATAGAAATTGATCCCGAACTACATTACAAGCTTCATTATATTTCAAAATACTACGGCCGTTCCGCCAACGGAGAAATACTGTATCTGATCAGACAAGAGATCAAGGCATTTGAAAAGGCGGAGGGTGAGATCCCGATTCCGCAACCGCCCAAAGAGGATTGATATTGTTTTTGAAAAACCAATATTGACAAACCGATCTTAATGTGTTATCATATTCACACATCCAATCAACATATCAAATACGGAGAAAAGCATATGACACTTATTAAAGAAGACGTCCTCAACGGGCGCAAGCTTGAGTTATATCAGCAGAACTCGCTCCCCGAGTGGGGCTACGAAAAGCCACAGACGGACACGTTTGCGATATATTATCCAAAGGATTACGACCCTGAAAAAAGCTACCCTCTCTGGGTGGTATTTCACTCAGCGGGTCATGACGTTTATTCCACGATAGAATGTATCAAGGAAGAAGGCAATCACGACATTTACCACGTTGTTGACGACGCTTTTGGGCTCATTCTTGACTGCCGAGCAAACACACAGGGCACTACTGACTGGTGGTGGGGCGGTGCAAGCGCGCAGGCTGACCTTAGCGACCCCGAGGTTATTAAAAAGAGGAGCATTGAAACTCAGCCGGTTGAAAAGAGATGCATTGCGACCGTGCTTGACACGATGGCAAAGTATCCCATTGACGAAAACAGAGTTTACGCTTGCGGAAATTCAATGGGCGGCAGCGGTTCTCTTGGCATTGCCTTGAGCAGGGGCGATATCTTTGCCGGAATAAAGGCTAACGTGCCCGCGGGCGTACGCCATGCCGCAGACAGATGCTGTCTTGACTTGGAGGCTCCAGAGGGATTCAAGATACCAGATCCGCCGATAGTTGTGGATTACTCCGCGCAGAATGACGGCTGGTCCGACGGTCACGAGGTGCTTTATGACGGAATGAATGCAAAAAAATACCTCCTTATGGGCTTTTGGGGCGCGTTTGGACATGCCAATAACCACGCTCAGATCGCAAAATACAACGACCTCATACACTCTTTTGACCTGTTTGGCGTAAAGAAAAACGAGGCTTACCCCGCATTCACCAACGCTTCAACAAATGATCCATTACCGTGGCCAAGTGACAGAGATTCAAAGGCTGCCGGTCAGGTAAACGCATTCTTCCGCTGGGAAGTGATAAAGGATGAGGAAAATGAGTTTGAGATAACGCTCCGCCTTATAAACGAAAGCGATTGGCAAACGAGAGTTGAATTGCCTAAGGAATCCACGGCAGACGTAACGATGCGCAGATTGCAAAATTTCAAACCAAACGACGGTGACGAGATCGCTTGGGAATACGGTGACGCAAAGGGTAACGTTACCTGCAAGGACGGGATATTTACGGTTGAAAAGCTCGCAATCACACAAAGTGGATGCATTTTGAAATTCAACAAATAAAAAGCGACGGCAGAACAAAAAATTCTGCCGTTGTTTTATTTATCCGATTTACGTTTTCTACAAATTACAAGCACCATGCAAACCACCGTAACCAGCAAAGCAATCGAAGCGACGTATATCCACTTATCAAATTGAACAGGTGATATGACTGTATGACCTTGGCCTGCTGGACTTGGACCTGCAGTCGGCGTCGGCATCGGACTTGGACCTGCGGTCGGCATCGGCGTCGGACTTGGACTTGCAGTCGGCGTTGGCATCGGACTTGCAGTCGGCATCGGACTTGGACTTGCAGTCGGCGTTGGCATCGGACTTGGACCTGCGGTCGGCGTTGGACTTGGACTTGCGGTCGGCGTGGGTGTAGGCACAGGTGTCGGCGTGGGTGTTGGCGTGGGTGTTGGCGCGGGTGTAGGCGTCGAAGGTGGTATCAAGCTTTGCTCGTACTGTTCTATGATTTGAGCCATATCCCCAACGTTTGATTCCGCGTATATATCGGGAGCACCTGTCGGCACAGCTCTGTGGTCATATATTAGTGTGTAGGAATACGCAACGTTCAACAAAAGCTGCTCCTGACCTCTTTTTGCCGCAATTTCCATACCTATTCCGCAGCCCAATGAATGCAGACCTATGGGTATGCTTATCTCCGGAAGGCTGGCAGACGGAGCAAGAATTCCGCAATTATTTATAAACTTCTGGCTCCAGACGCTCCACGATTTTCCTTCCTCATCCTTACCCAAGCGCAACGGAGCAGACAGATACGTTGGGAATATCACTGCACTTATGCAGTATGCCTCAAGCATACCCTCAAAAGCCTTGTAAAGAGCATCCTTTTTTGCAGGATCTTGTGTACTCTTTGTTGCATTGCTCAGCGAGAAGATCTCAGGCATTGAAACCTCTGTTATTTCAGCCCCCATTGCCCTCAGCTCATCCAGCGCACTTGCAAACGCCGCGGACACTTCGCTGTCAATATCGGGCTCTGTTCTGTCGCTTCTATCCGCAACAGGATAGCACAGCTCCTTCAGCACGCCTATTCTGAGACCGTTCAATGCATTATTGTCAAGATTTTTTGTATATTCGTATTCTGAGTTTGTGAGCACGTCAAGCATTATCGCCTGATCGTACACAGTACGTGTGATAGCTCCGGGAACGTCACGAGTATCATTGAGTGCGGTGATCCCATCCCTCGGAATAAGACCGAGAGTGCCTCTGAGGCTGATGCAACCCGCATACGCGGCAGGCAGGCGAAGTGATGAGTTTGTATCCGTGCCCAATGCCGCAGCTGCAAAATTCAGCGACGTTGCAACCGCACTTCCGCCCGACGAGCCGGCAGGTGACAAATACGTATTATAAGCATTCTTGGTTTTGCCGGCTGCCTTACTTGTGCTGTCACGTGCACTCTGGGCGTCCGTGCTCATATTCGTCTTTGCGATTATGACCGCGCCATGTGCCAAAAGTCTGTTGACTACCTCGGCGTTGGAATCGGCGATCTGATCATCGGTCTTGGCGTGACCGTTTGTGGTGTGATATCCCTCTACGTCAATATTGTCCTTAACAACCACGGGAATACCAAACAGCAGACCATTTGCTTCGCCGTCCGCAAGTGCCTTATCGCGCGCTTTTGCCACGTCTAGCGCATCGTCACACATTGTGATAAAGCAGTTGTATTCCTTGTTGTATTCATTTATTCGCTCAATATAGTATTCTGTTAGCTCCTCGCAGGATATAAGACCTGTATCTATTGCTTCTCGCGCGCTCGCTATATCCGCACCAAAAAGTGCAGATAATATAGCATCCTTATTGATGATATCTTTACCATGAGCACTCGCAGTGATAGGGTTCAGCCCACAGCTCAGCACCAAAACCAATATCACGCACAAAATTCGCTTCATATGGGCACCCCCTTATTCAGAATACAGTTATATTATATTACACACAAGTGGCATTGTCAACGGTAAAATCAGAAATTTGTCGAAATTTGCGCAAAACAAACAAATCACCCCGACAGAATATTTCCATCGGGGTGATATTACTTATTTGTGATAGCTTTTTCCTGTGCTTATTGTATAAGCTCTGTATATCTGCTCTGTGAGTATCACTCGCATAAGCTGGTGGGGAAACGTCATCTTTGAGAATGATATTCTGCAGTCAGCCCTTGCTTTTAATCTCTTTGACAATCCGTACGACGAGCCTATAAGAAACGTTACGTCGCCTGCGCCGCTTACTCCTATATTATCAAGCTTTGCAGAAAGCTCCTCGGACGTCATCTGAGTGCCCTCAACACAGAGCGCAAAAACGTAGCTTCTTTCGGGGATATGTTTCATTGCGATATCCGCCTCAGCCTCAAGCGCCTGCTCTATCTCCCTGTCGGACGGCTTTTGTGACAACGGCTCCTCGTTTATTTCGGTGATCGTCAGCTTACAAAAGGCATTCAACCGCTTTGAATACTCAGCAACTGCGTCACGCCAAAAAGCTTCCTTGAGCTTGCCAAAGCAGACTATATTTATCCTCTGCATATCAGCCTATGAGTGTTCTTGCCTTATTGAGTGCACCGAATGCGGACTCAATTGCAAATACAGGCGGCTCCATACCCTCAAATTCAAGAGAAACAGCTCCCTGATAGCCCTTGCCTGCAAGTATCTTTAGGCACTGATATACCGGCACGTTACCGTGACCGAGGATAGCACCTCTCAAGTAGTTGCCGCCCCTTGTGCCAAACCAGCCGTTTGTGGGGAGGAATATCTCGCTTCCGCTCTTTGTGTGGAAATCCTTTGCATGAACGTGCATAGCGTATCTCGCCATTCTGCCAACAGCTGTTACGGGATCCTCATCCGCACAAAGGAAATTACCGATATCAACGAGCGCACCGTAGTTGGGATGTGCCACCGTGTTGATAAGCTCCTCTACAATAAAGCTGTCCTGCATTATGATGCCGTGATTTTCAACCATTACCTTAACGCCTTTTTCTGCGCCGTAATCTGCAACCTGACGAACGGCATCAGCGATAATCTTAATAGCGCCGTGAATGCCGGAAGCACCTGCAATACCAAAATCGCCGCCGAGAGTATCGCAACGGATGGCGGGTGAGCCCAACGCAACGGCGTTATCAACCATCTTCTTTGCAGAAGCTATTGCAGCCGCAGTATCGCCGAGGAAATTTGTTCCGCCGTCAAGAGAATATATCTCCAAGCCCTCCTCGCCGCACATATCGTGGAACGCCTTCATTGAATCCGTTTCGTTTAAGTCCTTCCACTTCATACCTGTTAAAAACTCAATACCGTCAAAGCCTGTCTTTTTTGCGTGCTTGATGGCGTCCGCAACTGTAAAATTATCGGACAAAGCACCAAAATAACTGTATGCACTTACACCTAATTTCATAATTTATATCCTTTCATTCAGCTTTTATAAGCTTTTATTTTTGTGATTCAACGTAAGACTTTATTGCCTCAAAGCTCTCGGCACTTATTACGTGTTCAATTTTACAAGCGTCCTCGGAGGCTACCTCGTCACTTACGCCGAGCATTTTGAGCCAGCCCGTAAGCATGGTATGCCTTTCGTACATTCTTTCGGCTATTGCTCTGCCCTTTTCGCGCAATACTATATAACCGCTTTTATCCATATCTATATATTCGCCAAGCCTTAATTGCTTCATTGCTACGCTGACGCTGGGCTTTGTGTATTCGAGCTCGTTTGCAATGTCTATTGAGCGCACAGCACCCTTGCGCTTTTCGAGTATCAATATAGTTTCGAGATAATTCTCAGCCGATTCGTGTATCTTCATAATTTTACCCCCGAAATTAAATGTCAACGCCAAGGAAATGCTTTGCGGCAATACCTACAAAGAATGATACCACAGCCACACCTATGCTTATGAGCGCCATTTCTAAGAAACGCGACTTGAACTTCTGCCCCTGAGCTACCGACGTATAATACGTAAAGCCTGCAATTATGAGGACCACTATGACCATCATGCATATGAGTGCAGGTATGTACTGAGTAACGTCAAACAAAAGATACGGCAATATAAGAAGCACTACCGTAATAAGATAAGCCACACCCGTATATGAGCAGGACTTTAAGGCATCCGTTCTTCCCTCGCTTCGTGCCGCCAAAAACTCGCTGGAAGCCATTGAGAACGTTGCAGAAATGCCTATTATAAGGCCCGAAAGCGCAATAAGACGCGTATTTTGCATAGCAAAGGTAAACCCTGCCAGAGAGCCCGTAAGCTCCACAAGCGCGTCATTCAAGCCTAAAACCATGCTTCCGACGTATTGAAGTCTTTCTTCGTCAAGCATGGCAATGAGCGCCTCCTCGTGCTCCTCCTCCTGCTGACGGATGTGAGCACTCTCCTCTACCTCAGCCTCAATGATCGCGTATTCATCCTGCGCGGAGGCTTCGCCCTTTTCCATAAGCTTTATTGTAAACGTAAAGCCCAGAAGCCATGCAATAAACACAAATTTGAACACCTTGAGCTTGTTGATCTTTGGCATCGCTCCCGTATATTTTTGCCATATATCGCAATGTGCCTTTTCTTCCTTTGCGAGGCGCAAAAGAGTCTTTTTATTTTCGTCACCCTTTGCGAATTTAGCTATTTTTTCGTAAATTACGCTTTCATTGAGCTCGTTTTGCTGCATTTTTTGTATGAGCCTAAGAGCCTTGTCTGATATGTTTGCAGACATGAACCACACCTCCGATATTTTTTACCTTTCTTTACATTATACAATACTTTGCAAGAAAAATCAATAGGAATTACATGAATATTTTTGTCAACTGCTCAGTTGACAAATGATTATTGATATGCTACAATAATCATATCCCATTATAAGGAGCACAGCTATGACAAACACAGCAAAATTATTCTACGATATAGGCGAGCCATTTGCCGCAGGCTTTTTTGAAATTGAAAACGCGTCCCCCGCAAGAGCTTTTTGCAGGGCATACAGACGCCTTTTGGAGCTTGTACCGTTGCCGAAATATAAGCCGCACGATGCGCTGTATCCTTATAGAAATCTGGATTGCGGTGATTGGGCTGTAAACCCTCAATATTGCCGTCAGTATTGGGCTGATATGGGCAGACTGAGATCAAAGAGCGAGGAATGTGAGCAAATATTCAGAGAATTCGACAAAAAGCACGGTGATTTTCTCAACGTGAACAGCAGGGCCGACGGCACGCGCTATGCGGCAACGCTTGATGCCTGGAATCACTCTGCGCCCAATTTTAAGCGCACGGTCGGTGAGGGACTCAATTCCTACGAGGAAAGGATCCGCCAAATGAAAAACGATGATCTTCGTGAGGCGTTGCTTGATCTTTTCGTGGGAATTCGCACATATCACAAAAGAATGATAGAGCACCTCGAAGCCTCAAACGCTGAGGAAAGACTCATTTCCGCGCTCAAAAAAGTTCCGTTTGAGCCTGCCCAAACGGCGTATGAAGCAATAGTTTCGTGTAATTTTGTGCTTTGCCTTGACGGATGCGACAATATAGGATTTATTGACGGCTGGCTGCCGAAATATTGGAAGGGCGAGGACTTGACAAAGGAGCTGAGATGCCTTATGATGCGCCTTGCTTACACCAATAACTGGAGCGTGACAATAGGTCCTGAATACAGTGAGCTTACAAAGCAATATCTTAACGCAACGGTTGGTGAGGCACGTCCTATGATAGAATTAAGGACAACTCCCGATATGCCCGATGATATCTGGGAAGCCGCTATAGAGCGAGTGCTTTCGGGTGACGGACAGCCCGCATTCTATAATGAAAACGCAATTCAAGAAAGACTACAGGAGCGTTTTGCGTCCGCATCCCAAGAAGATATATACCAATTTGCTGGAATGGGCTGCACAGAAACAAATATCTCCGGAATGACGTTTTCGGGCGGCATAGACATCAACTTAAACGTACTGAAGGTATTTGATGAGGTTATGAGAAAGGAATTGTGCTACTGTAATACCTTTGATGAGCTTTATGAAAAATTCATGACTCGCCTTAAGGAAGCTCAGGATGACGTAATATGCTTTATAAACGATTATTACAATAAACGCTCAGAGATATCGTTTGCGCCTTTCCGTACACTTTTTACGGACGATTGCATAGCAAACGAAAAGGGATATTACTCAGGCGGTGCGCGCTACACTTGGGCGACCCCGTCCGACAGCGGAATTCCGAATACGATTGATTCTCTATTAGTTGTAAAAGAGCTTGTTTTTGAGAGAAAGGAATACACCGCAGAGGAATTGATCTCGGCAATAGATACAAGGGACCAAAAATTCCTTGCGCTTTCACGTTCATGCCACTCATACGGAGTGGGAGATGATGTTGCGGATGAGCTTATCAACGATCTGACAAAGAGATTCTACACGCATTACCGCAATGCAAAGCTCGACGTAGGCGATGGATTCTTACCCACAAGCCACCAATTTGTGCGCCATATAGACGAGGGCTTTGCCGTTGGCAACACTCCCGACGGACGAAAGAAGGGCGAGCCCGTTGCGGATTCCATTGCGGCGGTAAACGGAAAAGCAGTTAAAGGTCCAACCATGATGTTAAAAAGTGCCGCAAGCTTTGACCAGAGTATGGTTTACTCAATACCCGTGCTCAACCTCAGCATAACAAGGAAATTCAACTCAAACGTTTTGAGAAGCCTCATAGAAGGTTATTTTGAAATGGGCGGAACGCAGATACAAATAACCTGCACAAACAGAGAGACCCTGCTCGATGCAAAGAAAAATCCCGATGCTCACAGAGATCTTATAGTGCGCGTCGGCGGCTATTCGCATTATTTTACCGCACTAAGCAATGAGCTTCAGGATGCCGTAATTGCTCGCACAATGTTTGAGGGCTGATAAATTTATGGAAAATAATACAAATATTTCGGGAACGATAATAAACGTACAGCATTTTTGCGTGGACGACGGCCCGGGAATAAGGACAACGGTCTTCCTGAAAGGGTGCCCGTTAAGATGTGCCTGGTGCCACAATCCCGAGTCCCAAAGCAATGCCTGCGAATATATGTTCCGTCAATACAAATGTACCGATTGCGGAATTTGTGCTTCCGTTTGTAAAAACGGTGTCCACTCATTTGAAAACGGAATACACAACGTAAACAGAGAGCGTTGCGGGCTTTGCGGCAAATGCACGTTGACCTGCTGTGCCGATGCGCTTGAAATATCGGGCAGAGAAATTACCGTTTGTGAAATTATGGACGAAGTCCTTGCGGACAGAGTATTCTACAAGCGTTCGGGCGGTGTTACTATATCGGGTGGGGAGCCTCTTTTTCAGAGCGAATTTACTTTTGCGTTGCTTTTGGCATGCAAGGATAAAGGAATCCACACCTGCATTGAGACCTGCGGATACGGTAAAGCAGAAGACATAAAAAGGATCGCCGAGCTTTGCGATATATTCTTGTTCGACTACAAGCTGACCGACAGCGCACTCCATAAAAAATACACAGGAGTAAATAACGAGCTTATATTGGAAAATCTTAAGCTCATTTGCGCTATGGGCGCAAGCGTGATACTGCGCTGTCCAATGATCCCCGACGTAAACATGAACGAGGATCATTACAACGCCATAGCCGAGCTTGCAAACAAATATCCCAACGTACAGGAAATACATCTTGAGCCGTACCATCCGATGGGAATAGGAAAAGCCGTTTCTTTAGGACGCACTTGCGATTATGACAGAAGCGAATTTTTGGAAAGATCAGAGCTTGACGACGTTTGCAGTTACATTGCAGACAAGGTTTCAGTAGAAGTAAAAGTTATATAGCACAAAAACACTCACGACAAACTTTTTTGTTTATCGTGAGTGTTTTGGTATTTATTCATGAAGTGTGTTTGACTTGTACGTTTTATTATTTCTTTTCAGCAGGCTGTGCTTTATGGCATATTCCCGCTGACGGACATCCCGCGCAACCACAGCCGCAGCCGCAGGACGTTTTGCCCGCTTTCCTTTTCTTAACTTCTGATCTGGCTATCAAAGCCAGTACCACAACGAGTACGAGCGATATTATTATCGTAGATGCGTTTTCTATTAAAAACTCCATATGGGATATCCTCCTTTTTATTATTTTTGATAATTATTGTTTTTTAACAGCTTTCTTTGCCGGTCTGAAGATCAAATATGCACCGACAGCCAAAATTACAACGGATACTGCCAAGCCTATGACGTTTACGTTGCCTTGAATTGCAGATCCAACCTGATAGATAACAAGGGATACGCAGTAAGCAAGTAAAGTCTGATAGCCTATTGCAAACAACGTCCATTTGCCGTTGTTCATTTCTCGTCTGATTGCGCCGATAGCCGCAAAGCAAGGTGCGCAAAGCAGATTGAATACGAGGAATGAGTATGCTGCAAGTGCGCTCATGTCCGCAGACAAAGCACTCCATATCTCGTTGCCTGCCTCGGAAACCTCTGCAAAGCCGTAAAGGATACCAAGCGTTGCAACTACGTTTTCCTTTGCAATAAGACCCGTTATTACAGATACAGCCGCCTGCCAGAAGCCCCAGCCCAAGGGAGCAAATATCCACGCAATAACGTTACCAAACTTTGCAAGAATTGAATTGTTCAAGTCCTCAACCAAGCCGAAGCCGCCGTCTTCAAAGCCAAAGCCCTGCAAGAACCACAAAACAACGGATGAGAGAAGAATTACCGTACCTGCCTTTTTGATGAATGACCAGCCTCTTTCCCACATTGATCTTAAAACGTTCACTACCGTGGGCAAGTGATATGCCGGAAGCTCCATTACAAACGGAGAAGGATCTCCTGCAAAAAGCTTTGTTTTTTTGAGGATAATACCGGACAACACCACTGCTACTATTCCTACAAAGTAGGCGCTTGGAGCTATCCACCATGCACCGCCAAACAACGCGCCCGCTATCAAAGCAATGATAGGGAGCTTTGCGCCGCAGGGAATGAATGACGTAGTAATTATAGTCATTCTGCGATCACTTGCGTTTTCGATGGTTCTTGATGCCATGATTCCCGGAACGCTGCAGCCCGTACCAATGAGCATGGGAATGAACGATTTACCCGAAAGTCCGAATTTTTTGAACAATCTGTCCATTATGAATGCAATTCTTGTCATATATCCGCAAGCCTCAAGGAATGCAAGGAAGAAGAAAAGTATGAGCATCTGAGGAACAAATCCGATCACGGCACCAACGCCGCCGATGATACCGTCAACAATAAGACCCTTGAGCCAATCTGCACAATTAATATTTGTAAGGAAGGTATCTACTGCAGGGGTAATTATCTCACCAAAAAGAACGTCGTTAGTCCAGTCCGTAACGAGCGTGCCGACCGTGGTTACCGATACGTAATAAACGATGAACATTACCAGAGCGAATATAGGCAAAGCAAGGAAACGGTTTGTCAAGACTTTGTCTATCTTATCTGACGTAGAATAATCGCCTTTTGATCTCTTTTTGTAGCAATCCTTGAGCACGGTGGCTATGTAATTGTATCTTTCGTTTGTGATGATACTTTCGGCGTCGTCATCAAGCTCAGCCTCTGCGCTCTGTATATCAGTTTCGATATGTCCAAGACGTTCGTCACTTATTTTAAGCATTGAAAGGACCTTTTCATCTCTTTCAAATATCTTGATAGCGTACCATCTTTGCTGCTCGATTGGCATATCGTGCACAGCAGCTTCCTCGATGTGAGCGATCGCGTGCTCAACTATACCGGAGAATCTGTGCTTGGGAACAGTTTTTTCGCCCTTTGCAGCCCTGATAGCAGCCTCAGCCGCCTCGTCGATGCCCGTACCCTTGAGTGCGGATATCTCAACGACCTCACAGCCAAGCTTTTGCGACAATTTTTCAATATCGATCTTGTCCCCATTTTTACGAACGATATCCATCATATTGATCGCAACTACAACGGGAATACCTATTTCCGTAAGCTGTGTGGTAAGATACAGATTTCTCTCGATATTTGTACCGTCAACTATATTAAGAATAGCATCAGGGCGCTCACCTATGAGATAATTTCTTGAAACTACCTCCTCAAGCGTATAGGGAGAAAGCGAGTATATACCCGGAAGGTCCATCAAAACAACGTCATCATATTTTTTGAGCTTGCCCTCTTTTTTCTCCACAGTTACACCGGGCCAATTGCCCACAAATTGATTGGAACCCGTAAGAGCATTAAACAAAGTTGTTTTTCCGCAATTAGGATTTCCCGCAAGTGCAATTTTTATATCCATACTGTAATCCTTTCATCGTTAGTTTTAACTAACTTAATATCAATTAAAAAGGTTGGCGATACCAATCATAATTCATAACTTACAACCCGTTGAGCAATTCAAAAAACTATCAGTTATGAATTATGAAAAAATCACTCCACCTCTATCATCTGCGCATCTTCTTTTCTGAGTGACAACTCATAACCTCTGACGGTTATCTCGATCGGATCACCAAGAGGAGCGACCTTACGAACTCTGACCTCAACACCCTTTGTAATGCCCATATCCATAATTCTGCGCTTTATAGCGCCTTCTCCATGGAGCTTTACAACCTTTGCCTTGTTGCCTATTTTTACATCCTTTAACGTATTCACTAAAACATCTCCTTTGACTCGCGGCTTTTGAGCAATATACATTTGTGTGCGCGAGTTAGTCTTGCCTAACTGTGGATATTATACCACTAAACGTGCTTCTTGTCAATAGTTTTTTTAAAAATTATGTCAAAATTTTTAACGTCAATAATAAAAAAGACTGCCGAAAAGTTCAGCAGTCAGAATATTTATTTATGCTTTAGTATAAGCTCGTCCGCAGTAAGTATACCAAGCTGTCTGAGGCGGTCATTTGCGTCGTGAACCCTTTTGCCGGGATATTCATTTGCTCTGTGGCAATCCGAGCCAACGCTGACGTATACACCAAGCTCTTTGATGAGGGCTATTTTTTCGGGATCGTTAAAGAAATCATCCACGTAAGCAAGCTCCTCAAACTGATGGACGCTGTCATACCTTACGTTCATCTCCCAGAATATATTGCGCTTTGCCATCTCTGCAAAGAATTCTCTGGGCGGTATTGAGTGACTGTTAGCCCATTCAAACAGATCGTAATGCGCAATACCGCAGGGCAAGCCGATACTGCTGCAGAAATCAAGCAGCTCATGATCCTCGATCACCTTGTGGATGCAATCTATGCCCTCAACGAGGCAATAATCATAATCGGATATTACACTAAAATCAAATTTCGGGAAATCAAAGCAGTCAACGAAAACTTCTATCTCAATACCGCACAAAAGGCGAATTTCGTTGCTGTATTTTTCAGCAAGGAATCTCACCTCGTCGTGATATTCACGTTTTCTCTCACCTATGCCGTAATTGTGGTCACTGATGCCCATTGTTTTGATTCCGTTTTCGATACCAACCTTAACAAGGTCCTCCATCTCACCCCTACCGCAGAAGCTGTAATGAGTATGATTGTGCAGATCAAAAATATTTTTATTCCTGTAGCTCTTGAAAAGCTCAAGCGTGGGCTTAAAGCCGTCCTTTTCTCTTATCTCAAAGATAACGGGTACCTTATTGATGATGCCGTTTGTCCAGCTTCTGAGGAATGAAGCATGGGAATGGAACGCCTCGTAAATATTGTGAATGGAATAATGGTTTATTATGCCGCGATGAGTCATTTTTACCTGATGAACGTGGTATCCGACTGCAATATCGCCAAGCTCCGCAAGCCAGGTACCAACGGGATACTTATCGCAATGCGGGATATTGTTTCTTGCATGGCCTGTATCAATATTTGCGCCAACCTTTTTGGTCGTGAGCTTTGAGAGCCTATCTATCAGGAGCTTGATCTCCTCCGGCACAAAACCATACGGACGGTTTGGATATTCAGCAGGGTCATTCTCGTCTGCATGCATATTTTCAACACCAACAATGCAACCCTCGGGCAAAAGGTCAACAAGCTCGGCTACCTTTGTAATTATCTTGCTTGCGATAGCTTCATTCTTCATGACGGTTATTGATACCTCGGGAGAATGCATGGTTATTCTGTTTGCGGCAACGTCATGACAAAGTGATATGAACTTGTCCCATTCCTCAACGTTTGTAAAGCTACCGTCATCATCAAAATTCAGCTCCGGAGCATGGACGGAAAGACTCTTTCCGCAGGTATGCCACCATTCGTTGACAAGGGGTAAAAGCTCATCCTTTGAAACGTATATGGCATTATCCCTCAGCTCAATATTCGGCACTTTTTCATCTATTGCATAGCGAATATCCTCAATGGGTGAATAGAGCGAAAAGCCAAGATAACCGTAAATATCATTGGGCACGGGGCAAAAATACTGCGACTGACGCAATTCATTCGTTTTGCTGTCGTAATAAGTGATACACGGGCTTGAGTTTGTTGCAAAGTCAGGATCGGCTGACTGCAATGCGTGAGTATTACCGTCAATTATGCTTTCATGCACGTGACCGTAGAAAAGCTTTGTGGCAGGATGAGCCTCTCGCCAGCTTGTGTAATAGTCCCCCAAAACGGTTTTGGGAGGCTTATGCATTACCACAAACGCATTTTCATCCGCGCTGTCAAGGAGCTCGATATCCGCCTTCGTAAGCTCTCTTTTGCAATCGGGGAGCATTATTATTCTGCAGTCACCAAATTGATATTCAACCTTTTGTGAAAAAGCTTCAAATGCGTGCGGATCGTTAGAAAGCATATCCTTGTCACCAGGAATAAACAACACCCTATCATTGTATCTGTCGAGCATTTCGGTAAATCTTTTAACGGCACAAGCATCGCCGCACGAGGTCAGGTCACCTGCAATGACTATAACGTTTGGATGCTGAAGATACATGTCCTTTATATACCATTCAAGGGCATCGTATTGCACTGATTTTTGGTTATATCCCAAGTGCAGATCACTCAAAAAGCAAATTTTCATGCTTTCACCTCAATCAACAAAATACGAAACGTCACAAAGCTTTCTCTTTGGAACGTGAACAACGTCTTTATCGTCCATATAATATGCTACGCCGTTTTCTTCTTCCTCTGCAACACTTGTCTGTGCGGGATATCCGAGCGCAACTGCGTAATTGATCTCATAGTCCTCGGGGAGATCTATTATCTTTGATATTTTGGGCTTGTCTATTGAGCCTAAAATGCACGAGCCTATGCCCTCATACCACGCCGCAAGAACGATGTTTTCAATAGCAAGGCTGGCATCAGCCTCCTTATTATATGAATTTTTGGTATTTGTCATTACGAACACGTATGCAACGGGAGCTTCGTGAGCCTTTGGAGCGCCTTTTTCTCCAAGAAGTGCTGCCCACCTTGTGAGAGGGAATATCTCCTTTGCCCTTTCGCCCCTCACAACGGCATACTTCAATGGCTGTACGTTTGCCGCAGCGGGAGCATACCTTGCGGTATCGACGAGCTTTTTGAGCATTTCGTCGGGAATCTGCGTCTGCTCAAATTTTCTTATGCTTCTTCTGGTTTTTAATACCTCGTAAAATTCCATTTTATCCTCCTCAGTATATAAGGGCAAAATCTTCAAGCCCCTCACAATCGCCGACCAGAGCTACTGCCTTTGCATTGCCGCTTAAAAACGCTGATCTTGCGGCGGAGATTATGTCCTCGTTGGTGACGTTCATATATTTTCTTCTTAAATTTTCAACGTTGCAGTCGATACCAAACAGCACTGCCTTGCCGTTTGCAGACATTTGCGACATTGTTCCTTCCGTTTCAAGCTCAAGCGCGGTTATAACGCTCCTTTTGGCTCTTTCAAGCTCCTTTGGGCTGACACCGTTTTTGATGACGTCCTTGATCTGATCGTTTACTATCTTGCTTACTGCATTGGCATTTTCTGCGGAAAATGCGGTATTTATCAAGAACACGCCCATGTCGCGATACTCCGCAACCGTTGCGTCAACGTTATAGACGAGCCCGTTTTGCTCCCTTAAGCCTCTGAAAAGCCTTGACGAGCCGTCGCCCGCCAACACGCCTGCCAGCAAAACGAACGCACACAGAGCATCGTCATGCCTTGAAACGCAAGGAAAGCCCGCCACAAGCTGAAGCTGACCTATATCCCTTTGGCTGATAAAGGTGCCCGAGCTGAATTCGGCTTTTGCGTGCACAGTATTGTTCATCTCTTTTTTGCTCAAGCATGCAAGAGATGAATTATTGATAAGGGAAAGCATTTCGTTTTCATCAAAGCAGCCTGCAATGGATAGCACCATGCTCTGCGGCACAAAATGCGCCTTATAAAAGCTCTCCAATTTGTGCTTATTGAAGGACTCGACGTTTTCAACATTGCCGAGCACGGGCATACCTATGGGATGATCGGGAAGCATTCCCGACATGAGCATTTCCTGTGCGGCATCCTCGGGGTTATCGTCGGCACTCAAAATTTCCTCTATTATGACGCGCTTTTCGTTTTCTATGGCTTCCTCGTCAAAAATAGGGTCGGTTGCAACGTCGCACAAAAGATCAAGTGCGCGTTTGACGTCATTTTTAAGCACCTTAACGTAAATGCAGATGCATTCCTCCGCTGTGTAGGCGTTAAGAGTGCCACCCAGCTCGTCTGCCTCCTCGGATATCATTTCGGCTGTGCGTTTTTTTGTACCCTTGAACAAAAGATGCTCCACAAAATGAGATATGCCGTTATTCAGCTTATTCTCATAAGCTGACCCGCAATCCACGTATATGCCCATGGACACCGATCTCATGTATGGCATTGGCTCAAGCACAACTCTTAAGCCGTTTGGCAACTCAAACGTTTTCATAGCTATTCCTTTTTTATGTATATTATTGATATTATACCAAAAGCGCCCCAAGATTTCAAGTCCCGAGGCGAAAAATTAATGAAATATGTATCAGTCAGTTATCATTTCCCCAACGGTAACAAACTCTCTGCCACTTTGCCTGACTGTTGCAATTATTTCGGGCAGAGCAGTAACTGTGTCGGCAGTTGGGTGTGTAAGAATTATTGCGCCGTTGTGGCAATTCTTCTTTACTCTGTTCAGTATTGCGGTAACGCCGTCACCCCGCCAATCGATGGTATCAAGACTCCACATTATTGTTTTACAGCCAAGGTCGCGGGATGCTCTCAAGGTCGTGTCGTTGAATTCGCCGTAGGGTGGTGCAAAAAGCATTGGCGCGAATCCGCAAATAGAATATATAACGTCCGCTGCCTTTTTTATTTTTTCAACCGACTGCGTATAGCTGAGCTGTTCAAAATGCTCGTGGTCATAGCTGTGCGAGCCTATCTCGTGCCCCTCGGCAACCATTCTTTTGAGCATATCGGACGAATTTTGCGCCCATTTGCCACCCACGAAAAACGTGATCTTAACGTCATTTTCCTTTAAGATATTCAATATTGCGTCAAGGTATTCATCGCCCCACACAACGTTCATTGCTATGGATACGGCGTTTTTATCGTCGCTGCCCTTGTAAATGGGATTACCCTTGGCATCGTTTATCACCCTTGCAGTGTCGTCAACACCCATCATTATCCACGCAAACACAAGCAGACCCACAATAAAGAGATTTGTAAGCCCGGATTTCTTAAAAAGATTCATAATTGTCCCCCGATCGATATTCTTTTGTAGTTAAATATACTGAAATCGGGGATAAAATATTCCGAATGAGATAAAAAAATGGGCTGATAACTCAGCCCATCTTAAAATCATATTAAAAGATCAATTATTCTTCTGTCTTTTCTTCCTTGTGCTCTTTCTTCTCGCGTCTTCTTTCCTTGCCCTCATGCTTGCCTTCGCCCTTAGGCTCGTGCTTCTTTTCGGGTCTTTCGGGAAGTGTATCCTTGATGGAAAGGTCAACTCTGCCCTTTTCGTCGATGTTGATAACCTTTACGTTAACAACGTCACCGATCTTAAGAACATCCTCTACCTTGTCGATTCTGTCGTAAGAGATCTTGGAGATGTGGCACATACCGGACTTACCGGGAAGAACGTCGATGAAAGCGCCGTAGCTTTCGATTCTTGTTACTGTGCCTGTGTAGATCTTGCCTACCTCAACCTCAGCAACGATGTCCTCTACCATCTTGAGTGCGCTCATACCGCTTTCCTGATCCTGAGCGTAGATGAATACCTTACCGTCATCCTCAATGTCGATCTTAACGCCTGTAGCATCGATGATCTGGTTGATAACCTTGCCTCCGGGTCCGATAACGTCACGGATCTTGTCGGGGTTGATGTTAAGACGGATGATCTTGGGAGCATACTTGGAGAGCTCTGTTCTGGGAGTTTCGATAACCTCAAGCATCTTGCCGAGGATGAAGAGTCTACCCTGACGAGCCTGTGCGAGTGCTGTTTCGAATACGCCTCTGTTGATACCGTCGATCTTCATATCCATCTGGATAGCTGTGATACCTGCTGCTGTACCTGCAACCTTGAAGTCCATATCGCCTAGGAAGTCCTCAAGACCCTGGATATCGGAAAGAACTGCGAGGTTGTCGCTGCCCTTATCCTTGATAAGACCCATAGCGATACCTGCAACGGGAGCCTTGATCGGAACACCTGCGTCCATAAGAGCGAGTGTGCTGCCGCAAACGCTTGCCTGGGACGTTGAACCGTTGGAGCTCATAACCTCGGATACTACACGGATAGTGTAGGGGAAGTCGTTTTCTGTGGGGATAACGGGCTCAAGTGCTCTTTCTGCAAGTGCACCGTGACCGATCTCACGTCTGCCGGGGCCTCTCATAGCCTTAGCTTCGCCCGTGCTGTACGGCGGGAAGTTGTAGTGGTGGATATATCTCTTGGAATCGTCCTCCCAAAGACCGTCGAGCATCTGAACGTCTGTCTTTGCACCGAGAGTACAGATAGAAAGAACCTGTGTCTGACCTCTTGTGAAAAGGCCTGTACCGTGTGTTCTGGGAGTAAGTCCAACCTGAACGTTGATGGGACGGATCTCTGTGAGTGCTCTGCCGTCGGGGCGGATGCCTTCGTCGAGAATACGTCTTCTCATTGTTTCCTTTGTGATGTTATAGATGACCTCATCGATCTCCCACTTTCTTTCCTCGGGGATGATAGCATCAAATTCAGCGTGGATAGCCTCTGTTGCGGCATCCTGAGCTACTTCTCTTTCAGCACGAACGAGGTGCTTCATAGCGTCCTGAATAAGGGGAGTTGCGAAGGGACGGATCTGTGCGTCGATATCGTCACCTGCGTTATAAAGTGTGAATTCCTTCTTTTCCTTGCCGCATTCAGCAACAATACCCTCGATGAACTCAACAATCTGCTTGATATAGTCGTGAGCGAGCATGATAGCGTCAAGCATTGTGTCCTCGGGAACTTCCTTAGCACCTGCCTCTACCATGAGGATATTGTCCTTTGTACCTGCAACTGTGAGGCTCAAGAGGCTCTTTTCTCTCTGTGCAGCATTAGGATTAATGATAAGCTCGCCGTCAACAAGGCCAACAGCAACTGAGCCTGTGGGGCCTTCCCACGGAATATCGGATACGCTGAGTGCTACGGAAGAACCGATCATAGCGAATACATCCGGTGGGAATTCCGGGTCAACGGACAAGGGATTTGCTACTACCAATACGTCGTTTCTCATACCATGGGGGAAAAGGGGACGGATAGGTCTGTCAATAAGACGGGACGTGAGGATGCCCTTATCTGTGGGCTTGCCCTCTCTCTTGATAAAACCGCCGGGGATCCTGCCTACTGAGTAGAGCTTTTCCTGGAACTCTACGCTCAACGGGAAGAAGTCCATGCCGGGACGGGGGGATTCGGATGCTGTAACTGCTACGAATACAACTGTTTCGCCGTAGGTAACTGTACATGCACCGTTTGCCTGCTCAGCCATTCTGCCCAACTCAACTGTGAGGGTCTTGCCTGCAAGCTCCATGGAATATGTCTTTACTTCCATTTTTTCTCCTTTCATTCGTTATCAACACCAACAAAGCGCAACTTGCAAATAAAGCCTTAACTTAACCGCTTTTTGGCTCCAACGAGAATCTAAATATATATTATTTATTTTTGCCATTTAATGATTTCCAAAGCACGGCAAAAAATACGCCGAGCTTTGAAAATTACTAATTTTGAGCAGATTGGGCAGACATTCTATATAATATAGAACGCCCGCCCGAACAGTCAGAAAAAAATTACTTTCTGAGACCGCACTTAGCTACGATAGCACGGTAACGGTTGATGTCCTTTGACTCAAGGTAGCTGAGCAAGCCCTTACGCTTACCAACCATCATGAGAAGACCACGTCTTGAGTGCTTGTCCTGCTTGTTAACCTTGAGGTGCTCGTTGAGGTGGTTGATTCTCTCTGTGAGGAGAGCGATCTGTACCTCAGGTGAACCTGTGTCACCCTCATGTGTCTTGAACTGTTCGATGAGTTCTGTCTTTCTTGCCTTATCCATTTGCGGATACCTCCATAAAAAAATAATACGCCTCGCTCACAGCCGCCGTCGGAGTACTCAAACGACCGAGAAACGGGCAACGCCAATATTATACCACAAATGCAAGTATTTGTAAAGATGTTTTTTGAGCAAAGATAAACAAAATTCACTTTTTGAGCTGAAAAAAACCAAATTTTTTCGCAAGGTATTGACAAAAATGAGATTGGAGTGTATAATTATACCGTCATAAGTGTGTGACGAAAATTTATATTTTGTTGTAAGTTTCCCTTTTGGGGGATAATAAATATTTTATGTGCGTTGTACCGCTTTTAGCGGACGACAGCAAGGAGGATTTATGTTTAACAAAACAACAAACCAAAAGGCTATGAAGACCGAGACTATGGTGCTTGGAGCTATCATGACTGCATTTGTAATTATATTGCAGCTTTTGGCAACGTACACTGCTTTTTTTGGACCCTTCTCCACAGCAGTAGGCTTGATACCGATAGTTATCGGTGCAGTTATGTGCGGACCCGCTGTGGGCGCATGGCTCGGCTTTGTGTTTGGCTTGGTAGTCATCATGAGCGGTGGTGCCGCATTGTTTATGCCTTTCAGCATATTCGGTACTTTTGCCACAGTATTGGTAAAGGGTATCATGTGCGGTTGGGTATCGGGTTGGGTATATAAATTGCTTGCAAAGGTCAACAACTGGCTTGCAGTTATATTAGCGGCAATTTCCTGCCCCATAGTTAATACGGGTATATTCCTTTTGGGTAGCGCGGTGTTTTTCCTTGACGACGTTGAGGCAATTGCCGAGATCGCAGGTAGCCCCGAAACAGGTATGGCTGTATTTGTAGGCTTTGCGGTTGCAAATTTCTTGTTTGAGTTGGGTACAAATGCTGTTATGGCGCCCGTTGTTGTAAGATTGCTCAACATTAAGAAAAAAGCAAAATAATTACGTAGTATATAGTAAGCCTTTGCCGAATTAAGCAAAGGCTTATCTTAAAGTGAGATATGGAGGAAGAATTATGCTTCTTGTTTTTGATATAGGTAATACTCAGATAAAAATGGGCGTATTCAAGAATGATGAGCTTGTTGTAAGCTGCAGAATGACGACCGGTACAAAAAAGACCACCGACGAATACGGCATTTCAATAACCACAATGCTGATGGCAAAGGGTGTTAAGATAGAGGATATCTCGCGCACGATCGTATCGTCAGTTGTACCTAATATTATGTACTCGTTGTGTAATGCAATTAAAAACTATATCGGCACAGATCCGATAGTGGTTGCTCCCGGAATCAAGACCGGTGTTTGCATAAAGACCGATAACCCCAAAGAAACGGGCGCGGACCTTATTGCGGACGTTGCGGGCGCAAATCATTTTTACGGCGGTCCGTGCATCGTTGTTGATTTCGGCACGGCTACAAAGTACGAGGTCATTACCGAAAAGGGTGAATTCATCGCCTGTGTGATCTCCCCCGGTGTTGGCATCATGACTGAGGCTCTCTCGTCAAAGGCGGCACAGCTTCCTCAGATCACTCTCAAAAAGCCCGAATCAATACTTACGTCCAATACCGTTGAATGTATGCAGGCAGGTATCGTTTACGGCTACATCGGTCAGGTGGAGTACATCGTTTCAAAAATTAAAGAGGAAATGGGCATACCCGATATGAAGGTAATAGCAACGGGCGGCTTTGGCAACATAATCGCAAGCGAAACAAAGTGCATAGACATTTATGACAAGAATCTTACATTAAAAGGACTCAAGGTCATAGCTGATAAAAACAAAAAGTAATTTTTTGCCCGTGCTATAAAGCGCGGGCAATTTGATACATACAGAATACTCTGTAACGGAGGTGACAAAATGATAATATTCGATTGCCATTGTGATACGCTCGCATTGCTCAAAGATAAGGATACCTTTTATACAGATAACTCTTTGAATGCACCATATTCGGCACTTGTTGAGGGCAAGGTTGCGCTTGAAACGTTTGCAGTGTGTTCGCCCGCCACAAAGAACGGTTATATTGATCGCGCAAACAAAATGATACAGCGCTACAATGATATCACTTCGCACGGAAGACTCAAAAAAATACTTACGGTATCCGACCTCAACGACGTTATTTGCGGCAAAGCAATGGGTGCATTGCTTGCTTTTGAGGGCGCGGACTTGCTTTGCGGTGATGTTGATGCAGTTGACAGATATTTTGATATGGGCTTGAGGATATTGACTCTCACGTGGAATAATTCAAACCCGTTTTGCGGCGGCATAGGCGATGATAAAGAGGGCTTGAGCGAAAGCGGAAAAGCACTCGTATCCCGTTGCAACCAAAAAGGAATACTTATTGACGTTTCACATATATCCAATAAAGGCTTTTGGGACGTTGCGGAAATGATGGAATCTCCGTTTGTTGCAACCCATTCAAACGCGTATTCGTTGTGCCACCATAAGCGAAATCTTAACGACGACCAGCTTTGTGCCATTGCAAAAGCAAACGGTATAGTTGGCATGAATTTTTATCCGCCGTTTCTTAATGATGAAGGAATTGCTACGCTCGATGACGTTATACGTCATATTGAGTACATTGCGTCACTCATCGGTACAGATCATATTGCCATTGGGTCTGATTTTGACGGTGTTGACGGCAATCTGCCAAAGGGTCTGGAGGGTGCAGGCGAGCTGCAGAAGATTCCAAACCGATTGCTTAAATTGAATTATTCCGAGGACGACGTTAAAGCGATATGCTACGCAAATTATTTAAGGGTTCTGAAGTGCGTGTTGCCCGACGCTTGAAATATAAATAAATTATACCGGAGGTTTTTATGTTCGTATACAGACGCATACGCGACTTACGTGAAGATCACGACAAAACACAGAAAGAAATTGCAGAGTTATTGAATATGCAATTAACCGTATACAGGCGTTACGAGGTAGGAGAGCGGGAAATGCCGTTATGGGCAGCCATCAAGCTTGCAGACTACTATAACGTGTCTTTAGATTATCTCGTCGGCAGAAAATGACATATCCACATAAAATAATGAGTGCAATACCAACGTAAATAACAAGTTTTACGTCTATTGACAAAAGATTGATTTTAAGTTAAAATATAATGTATAAATAATGTAAAGGAAGTACCCAAATGGAAGTATTTAACGGCGCGCCTGATAATATTGATGCGCGCTTACCAAAAGAAAAGAAGGTTTACGAGGCTCTGGCTTCGTTGAATATAGAATATACCAGAGTTGACCATGCACCTGCGGACACTATGGAGGATTGCATTGCTATAGGTGATGCACTTGGAGCTCCCGTGTGCAAGAATCTCTTTTTGACGAATTCACAGCGCACAAAATTCTATCTGCTTGCAATGCCCGGGGATAAACCCTTTAAGACAAAGGACCTTTCTAAGCAGATAAACAGCTCAAGATTATCGTTTGCAGAGCCTGAGTATGCGCTTAAATATCTCGATATCACTCCGGGATCGGTCAGCATGGCGGGGCTTATTAACGATAATGAGTGCGCGGTACAGCTTTTGATAGACGAGGATGTAATTTCATCAGAATACGTGGGCATTCACCCCTGCGTAAACACAAGCACGATAAGACTTAAGGTTTCAGACGTTTTGAAATTGGCTCAGTCAACAGGACACAGCGCAATTACGGTCAAGCTTTAATAAAAGGACAAAAATATGAACACTTTACTTAAAAAGCCCGACGCCGAAAGCATCAGCCTTGCAGCAAAGCTTCTTCGCGAGGGCAATATAGTTGCAATTCCTACTGAAACGGTTTACGGAATTGCAGGGGACGCCACAAATGGCGAGGCTATCAAAAAAATATTTGAGGCAAAGGGGCGTCCGCAGGATAACCCACTTATAGTGCATATATCCGATATGGATATGCTTTATGAAGTCGTTGCAAGCGTTAATGACGACGCCTTAAAGCTTGCAGATGCATTTTGGCCGGGTCCGTTGACTATAATCCTTCCAAAGGGTGACAAAATATCCCCCGAAAACTGCGCGGGGCTTGATAGCGTAGGCGTAAGAATGCCCAGCGACCCTGTGGCGCACGCAATAATAAAGGAAAGCGGTATTCCGCTTGGCGCACCGAGTGCAAACCTGAGCGGAAAGCCGAGCCCCACATCAGCTGAGGACGTTTTTGCGGATATGGACGGCAGACTCCCCTTGATCATTGACGGCGGAGATTGCTTTTGCGGTGTGGAATCCACAGTCGTATCGTTGCTTGAGGATATTCCCGTGCTTTTGCGCCCCGGATACGTTACAAAAGAGGATATGGAGGAGGTTCTCGGCAAGCCCGTTAAGGTATCCTCCGCAATATTGGATAAGCTCAAGGAGGGGCAGACAGCTCGCTCGCCGGGCATGAAGTATAAGCACTACGCTCCAAAGGCTGATATCACAATTCTTGAGGGTGATATAGATTCATTTATTGAATACGTAAACAAAAACAAAGCAGACGGAGTGTTTGCACTCTGCTTTGACGGCGAGGAATCACTTATCAACGCGCCCTGCATTTCATATGGCGCACAAGACGACGGCGCGGCGCAAGCGCATAAGCTTTTCTCGGCATTGAGAGAGCTTGATAAACAAGGAGCAAAAACTGTATACGCCCGTTGCCCCAAAAAGGACGGCGTTTCGCTTGCGGTCTATAACAGATTGATAAGGGCGGCATCGTTTAATTTGGTGAGGCTGTGATCTAAAAAGGCTCATCAGTAAAGGCTTTGTATACAAAAGCGCTTTAATGGAATCTGCTGCACGCCGCGGAATATAAGAAAGGATGGTATTATTATGAAAAGATATATAGCTCCGATCAACGTTGTTTATTTCATTGTAACGTGCTTACTGCTCAACAGCTATATGTTGGTAAAGGCTTTCCCTTACACGCTTTTTATTATAATTCCGCTTTTTATTCTGTTAAATGCATTGGTGGGAACAAAGCCTGCAGGAACAAAAAGACTGCGCCTTAAATTATGCAACCACGGAACTTTGCTGCTTGCAATATTTGTTTGCTCGTTGATACCGTCAATTATATGGCATGCTGTATTGGCCTTTATTACAATTCCCAATGCGTACATGGATCTGATATGGAGCTTGGTTTATTGCATTGTGGCTTCTGCTGTTCTTTTTTGGAATGGAATCATTTGTGTTTACTGCACGTCAACGCAAATGGGTATCAAGTGGCGCGTGATAGGCGCATTGTGCGGCATGATACCGATACTCAACCTCGTTGTGCTTACCAAAATTATAAACGTCACGTCGGACGAGATGGATTTTGAGATAGAAAAGGAGATCGTTTCAAACGCTCCCGAGCTTTCCCAAATATGCAAGACCAAGTATCCGCTTGTTTTTGTTCACGGCGTATTTTTCCGTGACAGTAATCTGTTTAACTATTGGGGCAGAATTCCTCGCACGCTTAAATTACACGGCGCAACCGTCTATTATGGCGAGCATCAATCCGCTTTGACAGTAAAAGAAAGCGCAAGGGAACTTGCATACAGGATCAAGCTCATTGTGGAACGTTCCGAATGCGAGAAGGTCAACATAATTGCACATTCAAAGGGCGGGCTTGACTGCAGATATGCGATCTCGGAATTTGGGCTTGCCCCGTACGTTGCCTCTATAACGACTGTCAATACTCCTCACAGAGGATGCCTTTTTGCGGAAAGGCTTTTGGATGTGATCCCCGAATCCGTAAAGAACAAGGTTGCAACGGTGTATAATACCACACTCACCGCACTCGGAGATGAGCAGCCCGATTTTTTGGCGGCAGTAGGTGATCTGACAGCCGAGGCTTGCCAAAAGCTGAATGAACAGCTTACTTTTCCCGAGGGTATATTTGCACAAAGCATAGGTTCGGTAATGGAGCATCCGCACAAGGGACAATTTCCGCTCAACCTTTCATATCGTTACGTCAAGAATTTTGACGGTGAAAACGACGGTCTTGTTGGCGAAAACTCATTTGCCTGGGGAGAAAAATACGTTCTTCTGCGTTCAAAAGGAACTCGCGGCATTTCTCACTGTGACGTTATAGACCTCAGTAGAGAAAATATTCGCGATTTTGACGTTCGTGCCTTTTACGTTGAGCTTGTCAGCGATCTTAAAGATAGAGGACTTTAACCAATAGATAGAAACGGCATCATTTGATAGTTAAAATGTATCACCCTCCCGAAAAAATCGAGAGGGTGATTTTTTGCTCTATTATTTATTTTCCTTCATCACCGATGCAATATATTCCCTTGGTGACAAGCCAATATTCTTTTTGAATACGCTTGAAAAATACAAAGGGTCCGAAAATCCCGAAAGCAACGCCACGTTCTTTACTGAATCAAGCCCGTGATCAAATAGCGATGTTGCGTATCTTATCCTTACCGTGCAAAGGTATTCGGAATAGCTCACTCCCATCTTTTGCTTAAAAATATGTGAAAGATATTTGGGATTGTACGACAATGTCGTGGCAATGGTCGCAAGTGACAATGATGAATTTGCAAAGCTCTCTTCCGTTATTGTGCATATCTTGCTTATAACGTCGTTTTGCTTTGAGGTATTGCCCGCAAGCCTTGAAAAGCTGTGAAGCAATGTGCTTTCTGCATCAAGGTCAATAGTATCTGCTGATGCTCGCGAAAGATTCTCCTGCCATAATGGGATAAGTCCGTCAAAATTGTTGAAGGATCTGTTTTGCTTTGTTACGTTGAATCTGCGCAAAAGATCATCCGCCCTTGCACCAAAATAGTCTATATATAAATACGTTATATCCTGCCCCTTTGCCAAAAACATCGTTTCGTGAACAAAGCCGAATATAAGCGAGCCTGAACGGAATTCGATCTCGTTACCGTCAATATTGAATATACCCTCACCGCGCACGCAAAGCATCATTCTGTGGGACCTTAACGTAAAAGGCGTTACCATTGTAATGTAGTCCGTTTCCTTTACAAAGCACGGCACGGTAAGCCCATTGTAAAGCATGGGCATGGGTGGAAATTTGCACATATTGTTTGTAGTCATATTACAGCTCCGATATTTTTTAGTAGTATAACATATTATTATACTAAAATCAAGCATAAAATAACTATTTTCGATATATTTATGAAATTTTTCTATTGCGTGAAACCATAATTAGTGATATACTAATAGCATATTATTATAATAGGAGATTTTTATGTATTACGCATTGATCATGTTATCCGTAGTAATGTTTGGCGGATGCTTTGCATTGCAGGACGTTTTCAGAAAAATGAGGGGCAGCTCACTTGCAGTCAGCATGGAGTCTGCTTGTGTGGGCGGAATTGCAGGAATCATAATTCTTTTTGCAACGAGCGGCTTTAAGGTCGAGTATACCAATTTTACACTCATCATGGGTCTTATAGCGGCAATAAACAGCGTTGCGCTCACGTATTGCGGCTTTAAGGCATTGGATAGGATCAACCTTTCGCTGTACTCACTCTTTTTGATGCTGGGCGGAATGGTGCTTCCTTTTCTTCAGGGAATATTCTTTTATGATGAACCGTTTACGCTTGCAAAGGCTGTTTGCGTTGTATTCATTGTGGTAGCACTTGCTCTCACCGTAACTAAGGGCGAAAACAAAAAGGGCTATTTATATTACATAGCTATATTTATAATGAACGGTCTTTCGGGTGTATTCACAAAGCTTTTTAATGAGCTTCCTTACGAAAAGACAAGTGAAGCGGGCTATTCAATATGGATAGCAATTTGTACGGTTGCCATTTCGGGCGTGATATGGCTTGTATATGCGCTTAAAAGGAATAAGGACGTTGCAGGATTCAAGTTCAAGGCTGCTGCAGTCAGCGCTATCAACGGTGCAGTAAATAATTTTGCTAACTATTTGCTCGTAATTGCCATTGCGTTTGTAGATTCCTCGGTACAGTATCCTTTGATAACGGGCGGTGTAATGATCGTTTCAACTTTGATATGTTATTTTGGTGACAGAAAGCCCAGCAAGCGTGAGCTCGCATCGATCGTGTTTGCATTTTTAGGCATGCTTGCATTGTTTATAATACCTGTTTGATTCGGAGATAATAATGAAAAGGCTAAGAGTGGGTATTTTCGGCTACGGACCAAGAGGCTCACAGCTCGCTCAAACCTTTATGTTTGCAAATTGTGACGTGGTTGCCGTATGCGATCAAAGAGAATGCTGCCGCGAGAATGCAAAAAAGGAATTGGGCTTAGACATCGCTATATATAAGGATTTTGATTCCTTTATAGAGCACGATATGGATGCGGTTGTATTGGCAAACTATTTTCATGAGCATGCGCAGTTTGCAATACGTTGCTTTGAGAAGAACCTGCACGTTTACAGCGAATGCCTCGCCAACGGCACTATGGGCGAGGGTGTTGAACTCATAAGAGCATTTGAAAAGAGCAACAGCGTTTATATGATAGGCGAAAACTATCCCCAGATGATATTTAACAGAGAAATGAGGAGAGTTTGCGACGGCGGCTCATTGGGTAAGATACTTTATGCTGAGGGTGAATATAATCACCCGATCAGTGAGGATGATGCAGGTTTTAAGCAATATTATATTTACTTCCGTGAGCATTGGAGAAATTACCTCCCCGCAACGTATTACGTCACGCATTCACTCGGACCATTAATGTGGATAACCGGCGCTGTTCCCAAAAGAGTAACCGCATTTGCCGCGTTTGAAGAATACCCCGAGGATGCGCCTACGGCAAAACGTTCTGCAGACCGTGCGGCTATCATAACCACGCAGAATGACGATGGCTCTATATTCAGAGTCACAGCGTGCAGCACATTTGGAGGACATCACAATGCATACCGTGTCTGCGGCACCAATGGGCAGATAGAAAACCTAAGGGGTATGGACTCGAACATTATGCTGAGATACAACAGCTGGCAGATACCCAAGGGTGCAAAAGAGGTCAATTACTACGAGCCCAAATGGAATGATAAGGATGAGGAGCTCATCATAAGAAGCGGACACGGTGGAGGCGACTACCTCACCGTGAGGATGTTCGTTGAGTGCGCAACAAGGGGTGTCCAGCCCGAGCACCCTTACGACGTTTATTCAGCTGTAACAATGTCGTCCGTTGCGATACTTGCTCACAGATCTGTTTTGAATAACGGTCAGCCGTACGATATCCCCGATTTTACAAGCGAGGAGTACAGAATGCAGTATGAAAATGATTTTGATACTCCTTTTTACTCAAACGGTAAAGCTCCCACTCTTTGGCAGTGCTCGCATACGGATTATGCACCAACCGAAAAGCAGCTGCAGGCAAATGATGAATTATGCAACAAGTAATATGACAAAAGCACTTGTGATAAACGAATTCTCGTTGTCATAAGTGCTTTATTCGTTATAAATAATAATATCCGCGGCATAAAGACCGACAACAAAAAGAATAAGGGCGCACGCCGTGACGTTTTTCACAGTATGCGCCTATTTTTTCTTGATGTAATGAATAGATGTGAGTTCAATTACTCCTGGGGAGCTGTGAGCTCTTCAAAAACGTACTTCTTAGCACCGTCGGAAAGGTTTTCGGATACTGTGCTTACGTTTATGTAAACGTCAACGTCGTTCTTAGCGCAGATCGCATCAAGCTTTGCAAGGAAACCTTCGATAGTAGCATCGGTAAGGTCTGTAATATTGTAAAGTCCGTCAATAAATACCTTCTGAGTATCGTAGTTGCCTGCGATCATACCTGCAATGAAGCCGTAAAGGTCGTCAGCAGTAGAAAGAGCAAACTCAGTAGTATTAATAAATCTGATCTTATAGTTTAATTCGGACATGCATCTTTTATCGTCATCAATAAATACGACTTGCCCCGTAGCCTGAAGTAACGCGTCCTGAGCAAGCTTAATAATGCGCTTTGTTTTACCGGTACCTTTTTTGCCAATGATCAAATTAATCATAACTGTTATCCTCCTTGGACATAATGTTTTTTATCAATCGTTGCAACTGTTGCAACCGTTGCAACCTTGTTATATCTATTATACCACATTTAAGAACGAATGCACGACTTTTTTTCAAAAAAATTATAAACAATTTATGAACAAAAATTGTGCTCAGTCTATTTTTTTAATTCCCGACCAAAGAATAATGATTATCTGCGCAGGAATTCCTATTATAAACACCATCCAAAGGTTAAGGCTCAGCAACGTGAGATAAACGCTGAGAAGAAAAGACCATACAAGACCTGTAATTATTGCAAAGTTCCATTTTGTTGTTCCCCAGATGCAATTAAACACGAGCAACACGATAAAAGACAACGGCACAGAATAAACAAATACTATCCATTGCCAGCTGATACCGGGCACGTAATCGAGCACTGTAAACAGTATGGTTGCGACGAGCCAAACAAGAGCAACGGAAAGAAAAGTGATCATCTTTTGATTTCTCTTGACGATATGGTTTACAGGCGGCTCGGACTTTTTTTCCTGGTGTTCTTCGTGCAAAAGATAATCTACCGTTACGTTAAGGTAATCTGCCAACTGCTTGAGCACCGAAATATCCGGCACGGCATCCCCACACTCCCACTTGGATACCGCTTTATCTGAATAATTTACCTTTTCGGCAAGCTCAGCCTGAGTTAAGCCATGCTTTTTTCTGAGGTCAATAATGTTTTTACCGATTATTTTTTTGATATCTTCCATTTCAGATCTCCTTTTTTGTTTTTGAGTACAAGTTATAGCCTTGCGTGATGATTTTTATCGTCACACATATATTATACACTAAAAATGCGAAAAAATCAATACTCTCTTGCAAAGAGAGTGGTTCTCCACGGCAGAGAGAACGCTATTCTTCACCGCTTCAACACGTTTTTTAGCAGATTAGGGTGACAAATTCTGATCAATAAGATATAATATAGTTGTCTTGGAAACACGATGATCGTTTTGAATATATATCGGCAGTATTCCCCACCATTTATTACTATACACCACGGTATCCCCATACCACTTTAACTGTCGGTATAAATATTGATTAAGCCCCGCTCAAAGAGCGAGGCTTAACTGTTACTTAAGCATTTTTCTTAAAATATTAAAATAAAACATAAAAAAGGAGTATACACTATGACTTGGAGAATTATATCCGATTCCGCATGTGACCTCAAAGCCACAGATATCGAATGCGAAAAAGTGGGATTTACTACTATCCCCTTTGTTTTTACAATAGGAGATAAGGAATACATTGACAGCGAGGATCTTATACCATCCGTAATGCTTGACTACATGGAAAGCACCTCAGCTTCAAGCTATTCCGCATGTCCGTCGCCCGAAGCTTGGGCTAATGAATTTATGAAGGCTGACAACTGCATTGCTATTACCATATCGTCGAATCTTTCGGGATGTTACAACAGCGCAAGGCTTGGTATGGAAAGTGTGCTTGCAAGTCACCCACAGAAAAACATATACGTGCTTGATTCATTGTCAACCGGACCCGAATGTGCAATGTGTATTTTCGCGCTAAAAAAATGGATAGAAGCCGGGCTGGAATTTGATGAAATAATCAATAAGGCTGAAGCCTTGCTTGCAAATACTCATACTGCATTTGCCCTCTGCTCGTTTGACAACCTTGTAAAAAGCGGAAGAATGAATAAATTAGTCGGATTCGTAGCCAAAACGCTTGGTATGTGGGGAGTTGGATCAGCAAGTGATTTGGGCACGATACAGATAAAGGGCAAAGCCAGAGGTCATTCCAAGGCCATAAATATAATAACCGATTACATGACTGATTGTAAATTTAACGGTGGGAGCGTAATAATAAGCCATTGCTACAATCCCGAAATTTCGCTGAAGCTGAAAAACGCAATACTGTCCAAATGGCCTGCAACAAGTATTATGATGCTTGAAACACGCGGACTTGACAGCTATTACGCGGAAAGAAAAGGTATAATTGTTGGGTTTATGTGATATAGACCGCTTATTAAATGACAAAACAATACGACTACGTAATATTTACTGCGCAGTCGTATTGTTTTTATGTTTTCAAATTAAATTTTGTCGATCCTGTAAATTGCCATCTGACCGGGATACAGAGAGATCGATCTGCCGCTTCTGTAACGGCTCTCTATCTTACCGTTTAGTATAAGCCCTGTAAGTCTGCACTTTTCCATATCGTATCTCACCTGTACTGAAGTAGCCTGTTCCATTTCGGCATTTACAAGGCAGAGATACTCAGTTCCGTTTTCATCCTCAAACGTGCTTATTACCATTCTCTCAAATGAAACGATCTCCTTTATGAGCTCGTGGCTATTCTCACCAAACATGGGATAGCACATTCTCTGGAAGCCAAGCAACCACGATTTCTTTCTCTTGAGGCTTGTAATGAGCTCACCAAACTGATCGTTAAAGCGCTTTTGGCAGCGACCAAGTCTTTCAAAGGTAAGTGTTGTGTTGCCGTATTCATCAATGGGAGAGCTGTGATAATTGGGAGCTATTATTCTGTCGTAGAATCTGAACCATGTGATACCCCTTATGCCGAGCGCCGCAGACGTTGTTATCTGCCACATGTACTGATATTCTGTAAACGGTCTGTAAGTTCCGTGAGCTGAGCAAATGGGAGTTTCCCAAGGCTCTAACCCTGCCTCCTCCGCAGCATCAACAAACGCCTTTATTGTTCTGAAATACCCTGTTACGCCGCCGTCGCCGTCCGCCTGCCCATAATTGTCAAAGCAGACCTCACGGCAACCTGTTTCTTCTTTGAGCTTTTTGAGATATGCCTTCAAGCCCTCTGTTCCGCAGAAATCCCACCACGGAGTGTCACCCGACATATTGAGATATGGATTCAGCTCCGGAGCGATCTTCATCTGGATACCTATTGCTCTTATAGCGTTTTCCATTAATTTTTGTGTGCCGGGCTCATCACCAACGTGGAATCCGCGCAATGCGGGATGTCCCTTAAATCGCTCGTAATTCTTTCTTGCTTGTTCTTCGATCTGTTCAGCCTTGTCCTCGTCACAGTAATAATATCCGCAACCGCAGTCAAGTATCAAACCGATTCCAAGCTCCTCGGCTCTGTCAAGGAATTCCAGAGTCTTTTTTGTTTCGGCCTCGCTGCCGCCCACAATGCCCGCAAGCATAACCGTGCAACCGCTTTGGGCCCATCTGTCCAATTCCTTTATTGTATAGTTTTCGTCGGACATTGAGAAATACACCCAACCTCCAATAGGATATTTTTTACCCATATATATTATCCTTTCACTCAGTTAACATATTAATTATTGTTGTTACAACTTATTGCAATCACTTTCTGTCTATTCTGAACAATATCATCTGTCCGGGATAGAGTATCAAGCCCATATCGGCAGTACCGGGATCGGACGATCCGTCAAACGGCATTTTGAGCTTACCGTTGAGCCTGTATTCCGTAAACGATGCCTTTGAACTGTCATAGATTATCCTGAAATCAGCCGGCTGTTTCTTTTCTGTGTTTACCAGCGCGCAGAATTCATTTCCTTCCTCGTCCTCAAAGAAGCTTACCAAGCCGTTTTCAAAGCAACGTATCTCTTTGATAACATCGTGGGAGTTTTCGCTGAATATTGGGAATGAGCCGTATCTGAAACCGATAAGGCAGGTCTTTTTTCTCTTTAATTTGAGCATTATCTCGCCAAACTGAGCCTGGAATCTTCTTTGGCAACGCAAAAGGTCCCAATAATGCTCTGTTTTGCTGCCGTATTCGTCAATGGGAGAGCCGTGATAATTGGGGGCGATCTTGTTATCGTAAAGTCTGAACCAGCAAATGCCCTTTACGCCGCAAGCCGCAGCAGTTGTGATCTGCCACATGTATTCATACTCAGTCGGAACGCGGTACGCATCGTGTGCGCTTGAAAGCAAGGTTGCCCAGCATTCAACACCTGCCTCCTCTGAGGCTTCAACGTGCTTTTTAAGAGTATCAAAATAGATCCTTACGCCGCCGTCATTGATCGTCTGCGAATATTCGTCAAAGGTATAGTAATCGACGCCGGTTTCTTCCTTGAAATACTTGAGCCATTCGGCAAAGGTTCTGCCGCCAAGCCTTTCGGAATCGTAATCTGCAGTTGAGCCCTGTATGTTTATCCACGGATTCAACTCGGGTGCTATCTTCTTTTGTATCTTCATTACACTGATAGTGCTTTCAAGGCTCTTTTTTGTGCTTGGTTCATCACCGCAAAAGAAGCCGTAAAGTGCTGGATGCCCCTTAAGAACATTATAAACACGAGTAAAATTCTGCTCGTATTCTTCCTCGCTCATGCCTCTGTCAAGTACGCCGTATGAAAGGCTGTCGATATTGGCTATGAGCTTTATGCCAAGCTGTGAGGCTTTGTCAAGGAAGCCTTTGAACGTTTCAAGCTCCTCAACGCTGTCACCAAGCTTTGCGCCGAGGGTTACTGTCAAGCCGAGCTCTGCCCACGTATCCACCTCATTGGGAGTAAAATTCTTTTGGTTGGGATATATCCACGCACCAAACGGGTATTTAGTTGTAGTATTTTTAGTCATGATCGTCACCCTTACTTTCTGTCAATTCTGAATAAAAGCATCTGACCCGGATACAAATCCGCAGTTGCATAGCGTCTTCCCACTCTGCTTTCAACCTTACCGTTACGCTCGAGCTCCACGATATTGGCCTTTGTATTATCGTACACAAAGTCAAAATGTGTGGGCTGAACCATTTCAGCATTTACAAGTGCAAAGTATTCCTTACCGTTATCGTCCTCAAAAAAGCTTATAACGCCTCTTTCAAATACGTCTATAGATTTGATAACGTCATGGCAATACTCGTTAAACATAGTATAGCTCATTCTCGGGAAGCCTGTTAAATATGCTTTTTTCCAATGCAGACCAAGCATTATCTCACCAAAATGCTCCTGGAACCTCTTTTGGCAACGCATAAGCTTATTGTACTGCTCTGTCTTGAAGCCAAACTCATCAATGGGTGAGCCGTGATACTCGGGCGCTATCTCTCTGTCGTAGAGCCTGAACCACATAATGCCCTTGCAGCCCAACGCCGCAGAATGAGAAATAGCCCACATAAATTGATATTCGGTCGGAATTCTGTATGACCAATGCGCACTTGAAAGCAAAGTTGCCCAACAATCGATCCCTGCAGCATTTGCAGCTTCGTTCTGAGCCTTCAACGTTGCGTAGAAATTTGTTACGCCGCCGTCGTTAATGGTCTGATCGTATATATCAAAGCAGAACGATTCGCAGGCAGTTCTTTCTTTGAAATCGGTTATGAACTCGGGATACGTTTTTCCCGGGAAGATATTTCTGCGTGAGTACGTACTTCCCATAAGATTTATGTATGGATGTAATTCGGGAGCAACCTCCTTTTGTGCCTTCATTTCTGCGATCACGTATTCAACCGCATCGGGATTGCCGGGTTCGTCACCTATAAAGAATCCGTACAATGCGGGATGCTTTTTAAGCTTGTTCTCATAAAGCTCCTTGAATCTTGCCTTGTAACCTGCCTCATCACTTCTTGGGTTGCCAATACCCGATACCCATGCTATCAGCTTGATATCTCGTTCTTTGGCTCTGTCAAGAAAAGGCAGCACCAATTCAGCCTCGTCATATTTCACCGTGCCGCACATTGTCACTGTCAGGCCCATATCAGCCCAAACGTCAACTTCATCGGGAGTAAAATCAGTTATAGGGTTATACACCCATGCTCCCATAGGGAATTTTTTTGCCATATTATTTCCTTTCTGTACTGAATTATTTATTAATTGTTCAGAATATTGTGCATTCATCCGTACAATGATAAGTTTATCATAAACAAAACCATTTGTCAATATTTTTATAAAAAACACGTTATCAAATCAGTTATTCGTTTGAGCTTCAGTAAAAATCTTTGATTATATTCCATTTTCCTCTTGCAAAAAACACGATTTTGTTGTATCATATATAAGGAAGAATATTGTTATCAGAACACAAATTTTTATATAGAAAGGTGATTATTCATATGAATACACTTTATGAAAGTACAAGAAGCAGTCAGATAAAAACAACCGCATCAAAGGCTGTACTTAAAGGCTTAGCTCCCGATGGCGGACTTTTTGTAATGCGCGATCTTGATGAATGTAAGGTTGACGTAGCAGAGATAACAAAGCTCTCTTACGTTGAAATGGCAAAAAAGATATTGGGTATCCTTTTGCCCGATTACCCCGAGGAAGTAATGTCAAAATGCGTTGAGGACGCATACGTTTCAAGATTTGATACAGACGAGGTCACCCCCGTTGCTTATGCAGGTGACAGCATAATTCTTGAGCTTTTCCACGGTCCGACATGCGCGTTTAAGGACGTTGCGTTGCAGATGCTCCCCCGCCTTGTTACAGCTTCAAAAAAGCTCAATGACGACAAGTCCCGCACGGTAATACTCACGGCTACATCCGGCGACACGGGTAAGGCTGCTCTTGAGGGCTTTAAGGACGTTGAAGGCACGAGCATTATTGTTTTCTTCCCCAACGACGGTGTCAGCGTTGCACAAAAGGCACAGATGACAACTCAGGAGGGAAACAATACTTACGTTTGCGGTATCAACGGCGATTTTGACGATACACAGACAGGCGTTAAGATAATATTCTCTGACAACGCCATAAGCAACAAGCTTTTGGCTGAGAATATGGATTTTTCATCCGCAAACTCCATCAACGTCGGAAGGCTTGCGCCCCAGGTGGTATATTATTTCTACGCTTACAAAAAGCTTTTGGAGGATGGCAAGATCAATTTTGGTGACAAAATAAATTTTGCTGTGCCCACGGGTAATTTTGGTGACATCCTTGCAGGCAGATATGCAAAGATGCTCGGCTTGCCAATAAACAAGCTCATCTGTGCATCAAACGAGAATAACGTTTTGTTTGATTTTATCCGCACGGGTAATTACAACAGAAAGCGCGAGCTTGCAAAGACCATCTCCCCCTCCATGGATATACTTGTGTCCAGCAATCTTGAAAGACTTTTATACTACGTAAGCGGCAAGGACAATGCGCTTGTTGCAGACCTTATGAATAAGCTTTCAACTGTTGGCGAATACACTATTCCCGAATTTATGAGAGAGACTATTGACAGTGAATTCTGGGCAGGCTATGCAGACGGCGAAGCTACAATGCAGACCATCAGAGAATTCTATGAAAGCACAGGCTACGTAAGCGACACTCATACGGCAGTGGCACTCAACGTTGTGGATCAGTACAAGTCTGCAACGGGCGATGCTACACCCACAGTTGTTCTTTCAACAGCCAGCCCGTACAAATTCTCAAACAGCGTTTATACTGCGATATTTGGTAAAGAAGAAGCCGCTGAGCTTGAAGATGAGTTTGCTGTAATGGATGCGCTTTGTGAGAAGACGGGTGTGCCCGTTCCCACTCCTCTTAAGGGACTCAAAAATAAACCCGTACTCCACAAAACAGTTAAAAACAAGGAACAAATGGCTGATTTTGTCCTTGAAACGCTCGGTATCAACTGAATCTCCGGAGATATAGCTTATGTCCGAAATTCAATGGGATAAACCCTCATTTGATCTTAGATTAAGAGAATACAACAATTATTTTGACCTTGACGGCGTTTCTTCATACGGCGATCAAAACCTCAAAATAATCACGTTATATAAAGACAGAGAATCTGCGATAAATAAGGATATGTTTTCTGTACTGAAAAAGATCCTTGTTGAGTGCGGTGATCACGAAAATGCCATAGCGTATCTTGATGATAATGACATTATTTGTGTTGAATTTCCAAACGGAGATATTATAAAGCAAGCGTAATATAAGCCGTTTTGTAACAAAATACAGTTCATATGATATGAATAACGAAAATCAATATGAACAAGATTGCACTTATTCACTACACAAGGTGCTATCAGAAACAGTAAGAGCCGATATGGATTAAACTCCGTATCGGCTCTTAGTATCCTTTAATACTTGAGGGTAAGTGTGTGATCAATGCTCGCTGTTGTAAGGTACGGCGTTGATTTATTTTTTGTTTCGTGCTATAATATAAATATAATTTTACAAACATTTGCAGATAAGGAGGATTTACGGTGAAAGAAACATGGATATGGCTTCCCGAATCTGTTTATCCCAATAACCAGACCACAAGATTTGATATGTTGAGCGACGCTCCGCTGAGCTCTTACACTGTTGCAGAGTTTAATAAGACGTATGAATTTGATAGACCAATTTCGTTGGTGACGGCTTATTTCAGCGCCGATACTGACGTTCATCTTTATTGCAATGGTAAGATCGTTGCAACGGGACCTTCAACCGTTGGAGGAGATTTTTTGGGCAACGGAAAAGCAAGAGAATGGTATTATGCAAATAAGACCGAATTTATCCCCGAAGGCAACAAGCTTGAGATATTTGCAAGAGTTAAGATGTGCCCTGCCATGATATGCGAGTTTTCAAAGGGGCACGGCGGATTTATGCTTTGGGCTGCAGTACATTTTGAAGACGGAAGCTTTGAGCAGATCTCAACCGACGACACTTGGCTTGCAAGAAAAAACTCCGCCTATGTGACTCGCGGCATTTACGACGGTAGAATTCAGCCCGATAATTACGTTAATGCGCAGATCATACCCGACATTTGGCACGTAAAGCTCGCGCCCATACCCGTAAGATCCGAAAACGAGCTTTTGTTGGGGCAAATTAGGTTAGCGCCGCACGAGGAGATCACAAAAACGTTTGAGCTTGATATGATATATGCGGGATATATTCACGTTTTGTCAAACGACTGCGGGGTAGTAAATACGTCTTTTGTATTCAAAGAAACGGATGAGCCTCGCAACGCAACAGAAAACGTAACCCTTTGCGGTAATGGTGACGAATACAGAAGCTTTAATATGGAAAGCGTTGGAAGCTTAACAGTCCGTCTTAAAAACGAATCAGATTCAGTTGCAAGCATCAATATCGGAATCGTTACCACCTGCTATCCCGTTGAAGCAGATGCAAATACCGTGACCGACGACAAAGACGTCAACGAGGTGTTGAAGGTTTGTAAGCATACGCTGAAATACTGCCGTCAAACGCATCATCTTGACAGCCCCAGACATTGCGAGCCGCTGGCTTGTACGGGCGATTACTATATTGAATCACTTATGACGGCGTTTTCGTTTGGCGACATGCGCTTGGCTGAGTTTGACGTGGAGCGCACTGCTGAGATACTGCGACACAATGACGGAAGAATGTTCCACACGACCTACAGTCTGATATGGGTGAGAATGCTTTACGACGTTTATATGCTCGGCGGAAATTTTGAGTTACTTACAGATTGCCGCGATGCACTCGATATGCTTTTGGCGCGCTTTGGTACTTACGTGGGCGAAAACGGACTTATAGAAACTCCGCCGGATTATATGTTCGTTGACTGGATATATATTGACGGATTCTCCATGCATCATCCGCCTAAGGCATTGGGGCAGACTGTGCTCAATATGTTCTATTTTATGGCATTGAACTATGCAGAGCTGATATACGATGCAATAGGTGACAAAGTTGCCGCCTCTGAGTGCAGAAAAAAGAAGACCGCACTTAAGACCGCTGTAAACACTTTACTGTTTGATAAGGATAAGGGTATATA